>DATCDZ010000020.1:0-4826 GCA_036510395.1 Verrucomicrobiia bacterium | reverse complement strand
GTTTTCAAATCTTTGCCCAAGGCCGTCACGCCGAGAACGCGCCCGCCGTTCGTGACAATTTCATTTCCGTTTTGCGCCGTGCCTGCGTGAAAAACTTTTACGTCGGGCAATTTCGCCGCGTCGTCCAAACCAAGAATCGGTTTTCCCTTCGCATAATTTCCCGGATAACCGCCGCTGGCCATCACGACGCACACGCTCGCTTCCGGTTTCCATTTCAATTCAATTTTGTCCAGCGTTCCGTCCACGCTCGCGTCGAGCAATTCAACCAGATCGTTTTCCAAGCGCGTCAGATAAACCTGCGTTTCGGGATCGCCGAAGCGGGCATTAAATTCCAAAACGCGCGCGCCATTTTTTGTGAGCATGATTCCCGGATACAAAATGCCGCAGAAATTTATTTTTTCTTCCGCGCAGCCACGCAGCCACGGATTCAATATCAAGTCGCCAATTTTTTTTAATTCCGCGTCGCTGACAAATGGCGTCGGCGAATACGTTCCCATGCCGCCGGTGTTCAAACCTTTGTCACCGTCCAGCGCACGCTTGTGGTCTTGCGACGTTGGAAAAAGTTTGGCCGTCTTGCCGTCGCAAATCGCGTGCAGCGAAATTTCAATACCTTCGAGAAATTCCTGGATGACGATTCTCGCGCCAGCTGCGCCAAAATTTTTGCTGATGAGAATTTCGTCAATTGCCTTGTTTGCCTCGATTTCATTGGCACAAATCAAAACGCCTTTGCCGAGCGCAAGCCCGTCGGCTTTCACGGCGCATTTGCCGTCAAGCGAAGCGGCGAAAGCCTTTGCAGGCCCGACTTCCGAAAATGTTCCCGCCTTGGCCGTGGGGATGCCGTATTTCTCCATGAAGTTTTGCGAGAAAACTTTGGAAGATTCAAACTGCGCGGCTTTTTGATTCGGTCCCCAAATCCGCAAACCATTTTTCTGGAACAAATCCACGATGCCGAACGCGAGCGGATTGTCCGGCCCGACGACGGTGAGTTCGATTTTCTTTTCCTGCGCGAACGCGAGCAGCTTCGGCAAATCATCCGCACTGATGTTGACGCATTCGACGAGCGAAGAATTTTTCGCGAGCCGTTCCTGCGCGATGCCTGCATTGCCGGGCGCGCAGAAGATTTTTTTCGCGTGCGACGACTGCGCGAGTTTCCAAACCAGCGCGTGTTCGCGTCCGCCTGAACCGATGACGAGAATTTTCATGAAAAAGCTTTCCGCAGATTACGCAGACATCCGCAGATTAAAAACAAAGAAAAAATCTGCGTAAATCGGCGAAATCGGCGGACTAAACAACCCGTGCTTCGCCTTTTCCTTTGACGACTTCGCCGATGACCCACGCTTTGTGCTTTTGCGCGCGGATGAATTTCAAAACGTCATTGGCTTTTTCCGCCGACACGATTGAAACCATGCCGATGCCCATGTTGAAAACTTGGTAAAGCTCGTCGTCCGGCACGCCGCTCTTGGCCTCGATGATTTTGAAAATCGGCAGCATGTCCCACGAACCTTTTTTGATGACCGCGTCGAGCGATTTGGGCAGCACGCGCGGGATGTTGTCCACGAAACCGCCGCCGGTGATGTGAGCGAAGGCTTTGACAGGTAGCCGCGTTTGTGAAAACGCGGAAAAATCCGCACTCTTACGAGATGCGGCTACGGAATCAGCATTGAACTTCTTCAACAACTTTTGCACCAACGGACCGTAGCTGACGTGTTCCGCCAACAACTCTTCGCCGATGGATTTTTTCAATCCCGGCACCTTGTCATTCGGTTTGTAGCCGAGTTGCTCGAAGAAAATTTTCCGGCCGAGCGAGTAGCCGTTCGTGTGCAGTCCGCTCGATTCGATGCCGATGACCACGTCGCCGCGCCGGATGGTTTTCTGGCCGTTGAGCATCCGGGATTTTTCCACCACGCCGACGATCGTGCCGCTCACGTCGTATTCGCCCTTCTGGTAAAAGCCCGGCATCTGCGCCGTCTCGCCGCCGATGAGCGCGCAGTTGTTTTCCGCGCACGCGCGCGCGAAGCCCTTGATGATGTCCGTGAAAACGTGCGGCTCCAGTTTGCCCGTGCCGAGATAATCGAGGAAGAACAGCGGCTCCGCGCCCAGCACCGCGATGTCGTTCACGCAATGATTCACGAGATCCGCGCCGATGGTGTCGTGCTTGTCCAGCGCGAAGGCGAGCTTGAGCTTCGTGCCGACGCCGTCCACGGACGACACGAGGACCGGCTCGCGATATTTTTTCACGTCCAGCGCGAAGAGGCCGCCGAAGCCGCCGACCTTGCCGAGCACCTCGCGGCGATGCGTGCTGGCGAGCAACTGCGGCAGCGTGGCCTTGACGCGATTGCCCAGATCAATGTCCACGCCGGCGGCGGCGTAAGCTTTTTGTTTCATGCGGCGGAAAGTAAAACTGTAAAACGCGGTGCGGGCGAGAAAATTTCATTCGCCGTCTAAAAAACGAAAAGCAAAAATGCGGCGCACCAATTCAAAAGAACAAAAACTAAAGCCCTTTCACGCATCGAAGTCCAAGGTCATTGTAAGAATTCGACGGGGTGTCGAAGTCTCGGTAGGCGCACCGTGAGTTGGAGGCATTGAAGTCCCAAGTGCCGCCCCGCAAATCACGACAGCTATACGGGCTTGAGTTAGGGCCTCGCGGATCTGTTCCTCCCATTATCGACGTCCCATACCAATCCCAAAGCCAAACACCGACATTCCCATCCATGTCGAAAAGCCCATAACCGTTCGGCGCAAAATAGCCCACCGGACTCGTGTAAGGTTTTGGTTGTGTATCAAAGGCGATGTTGTAGCCGGCCGGCCCTAGGTCATAGCTCTCTCCGGCATCAGAGTCGTAGTTTGCCTGGCTTTCAGAAATCGTGAGACCTCTGGGAAACCGTTGCCCGCTCAACCCGCCTCGTGCCGCTTTCTCCCACTCCGCTTCCGTCGGCAACCGATAGCCACTAGCTTTCCAATTCGCGAAAACATTGGTCGTCTCCCCATTCGTGTAAACCAGAGTTAGGTTCGTATCTGTAAAATACACTGGCGTCAAACCTGCCTGCTGCGAGCGCGCATTGCACCACTTCACACACTCATACCAGTCCACTGTCTGCACCGGATGATTTGATGCCTTGCCTGCACCTGCATGAACAAAGTTATATCCGTGGGTTGTGGCGTAAGCATAAATCGTTTGCCATTGACTGTAGGTCACTAGGTTCACGTCGATGTAAAACGCGGACACCGTCACGTTCGTGGCAATGGCGTCGTGCTCGCCATCAAGAGAGTCTCCCATTGTGAACACACCCGCCGGAATCAGCGCCATGCCGGCGGGCGGGTTGAAGGTAAGGATGTTGTTGGTATTGACGCTATTGCTAGCGGGAAATTGGTTATAATCCACCCAATTGTTTCCGCCTGGCAGCGATGTAACGGTCTGGACGGTGTAGGTTGCCCCCGGTGTCGCGTTGCTCCACACCAGCGTGCCGTCCGGGTTAAGCGCAGTTATGGTAACCGCCGTCGGTCCGACAATGCGGAAGAACTGCGCAGTCTGCGCAAACGTTGACTGAACGCCGGTAATCAATACCAGCATGGTGAAAAGTTCAATCAATGTGAGTCCGCTGATTTTCGTTTTGGCCGAAAGCGTTTTCATGGCGGCTGAAACTGTAACTCCAAACGCCCCGGCGACAAGCGCGATTTTCTGCCAGCGCCGTCCGCAACGTCAGTTCGTTTCCGGCGGTTCAACCAGTCTTCGCGGTAAATCCCGGTGTCCGTGCATGGCACGGCGGAGCAAAACGTCATTGCGGTCTATTTCGTAAAAGAGGATGTGTTTTTGAAACGGGCGAAAGACGACGATGAACCGCCAGTCGTGCAAACGCGGATGAGAAAATCCCGCGACCGGGCCAAGCAGCGGGTGTTGAGCGAGCAATTGACAGGCGGCTTCGACGGCGGCGAGGTAGCGGTCGGCAATTTCCCAGTTTGTGTTGACCGCATACCATTCAAACTGGCGTTCCACGTCCGCGATGAAATCGCCGGACTTGCGTGCGCTCATGCGGCGGAGGTTTTGGCGCGCACCCGATCGCGGATGGCGGCGAAGTCGGATTTGGTCAGCGGAGTCGTAGGCTTGTCCGCTACTTCAAGCAGACACGCTTCGAGTTCGGGCGTGATGTCAAAGGGTTTTTGCTGCTGTTCGCGCAGGGAACGGATGAGGTCATTGACCAGTTCGCTGGCATCGGCGCAGGCACCGGAGCGCACTTGATTCTGCAAGAAATCTTCAACGTCTGTGGCCAGAGCAACTGTCATGGCAAAACATTACGACCGGTTTATTTTATTTGCAAGTCGGCGTTTTTCGCTGCGGAATCATTTCACAAATGGCAACTCCACAATGTTCGCCGGACTTTCGCCCGCCACCGTCCGCAACGTCAGTTCGTTTCCGATTTGATTCGCTTCGCGGCGCACGTAGCCGAGCGCGATGTTTGAGTTGAGCGTCGGCGATTTCACCGCGCTGGTCACGTAGCCGACTTCCTTGCCCGCGTGAAACAGTTTGTCGCCCTTTTTTGGCAACGATTCCAAATTGGCGGCCAGCCGCAAGCCACGCAGTTCGCGCGTGACGTGGCCGACGCTGTGGATGCGGTTGATGACTTCCTGCCCGATGTAGCAGCCTTTGTTGTAGACGATGGCGCGGCTCTCGATGCCGCATTCGAGCGGGATGTTCGTCTCGTCCATGTCCGCGCCAAATCGCGGAACGCCCGCCTCGATGCGCGCCGCCTCAAACGCCGTCCAGCCGACCGCGCGTCCGCCGATTTGTTTGGCGGCGGCGATCAATTTGTCCGCCACCGCGCCGAGGA
>DATCDZ010000019.1:0-2347 GCA_036510395.1 Verrucomicrobiia bacterium | reverse complement strand
CGGTTGATGACCGCGTGGCCGCTCTTGGCGACTTCATCGTTGTCATGCTGGTAAATTTCAGCGGATGAGCGGTCAAAGAGATCGAATTCACTCTTGCCGATGACGTCCTTTAATTCCTTCGCGCCCAGCACGTCCAGCGTGGCGCGGTTGACGAGGACATTCCTGCCTTCGCGGTCTTTGACGAAGATGATGTCGGGCATCAGGTCAATCAGTCCGCGCAGAAGCAGGCGTTCGTCCTCAAATTCGCGGGAAGTTTTTGGCCGCGCCTCGCGCAACGCCGTGACCATGGTGCTGAAAGCGCGCCCCACGTCGCCCACTTCGTCGCGCCGATGGCCGAACATTATCGAAGTCTCCAGATTTCCAGACGCCAGTTCGCGCGCCGTTCCCATCAAGTCATCCAGCGACGCGGTAATGTCGCGCGAGATGAGATAGCCGAGCGCGGACACCAGCAACAATCCCAGCAACGCCCAGACCAGCGTGTGCGCCACGCCGCTTTCCAACCGGCCAATCCGCTTGTCCAGCAAATCCTGGATTGCCGCCGACAAGGTGGTTTCCATTTGAAACAGCAGCGAGAGCTGTGACGCGACGCCCGCCGACGGCGGCACCATTTCAGTGCCCGGCGGAAGCTGCGTTGCCGCGCGCGATTCCTCGTCCAGAACCTGTTCGATGACGGTAATGCCCGCCTCGCGGGGGAGCGCCAGTTTGCCGGGCAGGGACGGGTTGAAATCGTAGGCCTTTTGCATGGCGGTGTTGATGTCCGTGTTCACGTCCACTATGAGCGTGGCCAGGCGGCGGAATTGACGCAGATCATCCGGCGCGTCCGGGCCGGTTATTCCTTCGCGTGAAAGCGTCCACGATTCCGCCAGCCATTCCGCGAGCTTCGGCTCCTTGAAGACCAGCACGTTCATCAGGTAGCAGGCGTCGAGATCCGGGTCGAGCGTCAGGTTGGAGGTGTCACCGATATAAGTAATGAACGCGAGAACGTCATTAATGACATCGGTGTTCCGGTGAAACGCCTCGGCCGCCAGCAGACCCGGCCTCTGTTTGATCCACTCGCGGCACTCGGCCTTGAGCACCTCCCATTTCGGCGTCGTGTTCAAGACGGCATTGAGCCGCCGGTCCACATTGTCAACGGCTCCTATCTGCCGGTCTATCTCCGCCGCGTTCGCGGCCAGTTCCGCAGTCAATGGATGTTCCGGCGTCGCCAGGCAATCCAGTTCACGGCGTTCCTGCAAGGCCGGGAGCATCTTCAAAAGCGGCGCGCAGTATTCAAGGCCGCGGCTTTCCTTTTCGGCGAATTTCACGCCAAGGGTGTTCACCGATGTGACGAGCTTGTAAGTCACCACCGCAAAGGGAATCATGAAGACGACACCCATCAACGCGAGCTTCTGCCCCACCTTGAGGTGAGTGATGATGGAAAACAGGTTTTTGCGCTTCATGGCGAACATGGCCGGTTAATCTTCGATTACATTCTTAAAATCAAGCAGGCGGAAAATGTTGTTTCTGCGCCATTTTTGCCATCCGGCGGACAAAATCTCAAGAACGAATACGCTCAATCTCCCGCGACATCGCCGGTAAAATACAACTGCCGGGTGAAATCAAACCTTGCCAGCGCAGAATTTTCAAGCGCTGGAGGCGCGGAAGAAAATAGCCCGCTGCGAAAGCTGTGGGGAAAATCACAGGATGGCCAAAGCCCCGGAATGCGCGGAAGAAATTTTCTGCCGCTCCTGCCGGAGCTTTGGATTTGCGCGGACGAAAACCCACGGTTGAAACCGTGGGCTACTATCGGTCGCCGCTCCGCGGCTCATGGCAAAACGTGCGCCGGAGTAACGGTTGTGCCGAGCGAGCAAGTTGGAAGCTCGCCAACTTTTCCAATCGTATAGGTTCCGCCGGACGGGCATTTCGGAAGATTGCTTTTTGGATCAATCTTCATATAAGGCTTGTCACGTTCTTCATCTTGAATATACCGCTTAATATCTTCCCACGTTGGCGTATCATTTGTCGTTTTATTGTTAATCAATGCCCATTCATTCTTTGCGACATCAATTACTCGCAAATTGTTGATGCAATCACTGGCCGCAGAATGTGATAAAGGTATAACAAAATTTGGAATAATAATCGCTGTGAGAATAACTCCGGCAAAAAGGCAAACGAAAACCCATATGCCAATTCTAATTCCAGATGATTTTGTTTTTGATTCACTCATTCAAATAAATCAACACCACTCCGCCAATTCCGTTGCGACAACTTACCTTCTCCGTCCCGGAGTGAAGTGGTAGCCGCCGTGGACGCGCGAGCCTCGGGCTTTGCCGGGAAAACCTTTCGGTGCGCCAGGTTTGTTTTCGTC
>DATCDZ010000018.1:0-11575 GCA_036510395.1 Verrucomicrobiia bacterium | reverse complement strand
CAGCCGCCGGCGTTGCAGCGCGTTAAAATCGCGTTTTTGTCCTTTGGGAAATCCCATGCAAGATCAGACAGCATACCCCAAAATACGTTCACTTTATTGTGCAGGAATCAATAATATGTAGGATGCATAGTTATACTTTGTCCGGCTGTTAGTCGCTTGGTAACGATAATCTGAAACGCGAGTTTTTGCAGAAGGAATGAGATCAGGCATATTTATATTATTCAACAACTCAACCCGATCCACCTTTAATGTATACTCAAAATTGGTTATGGAACCCTCGCCTTTTTTGTAATCCGGCCAGAACATACTAAATTGAACCGCAGAAGGGAATGATACTTCATTAGTATGATACACTTCCGTGCAGTCATAGGAAAACAGAACGAAACCATCGGGAATCCCCTTTCGCATTTGCAACATCTCCAACACTTCATTCCGTGCAGATATTTCAAATGGGTAATCAAGTATTGAGCGACGGAGTTCGTCTTCATCTGTTTTGAGATCCAACCCCGAATCGCGCACTATGTCCATATGTTTGATAATCTGGTTGTCATCAAATAGTTGTAGCATGCACTTGTCGCCATGATTTAACAATGAGAAACGGAAATTAGCCCATGGGCATGGCATTTGTATTACACCATTATGCTCGAAATGCTGAAGCATTTGCGGGGTTAGATGGAAAACCATCCACGGGAGAAAAAAGTGAGTCGAATCTTGATTATCCGGCAGATAAAAAGAGCCAGGGAAAATAAAGCCATAGGATTGAAGTGCATTCTTTAGACCCGGAGGCGCATTGCCCACATCTGTTCCGAGTCTATAGATGTTGGTTCCATCATACCGCATCAGCCCATAATCTTTAAGATTATTATCGTTTGTGGCTGTTATGCTCCATCCATCGGATGCAGTTAATGCCACAAAATGAAAATTGTTTGTTTCTAATGGTGTTGTATGTTCGTTTATTACTGAATAGTGGCCTGAAATCTGAAGGGTTTGCCTGTCATTAGTGAAAGAATCTTGGCCAAAAGCTTGGTAATAGCTGGATATACCAAAGACCAAGCATTGAAATGCAAAAAGTAAGCAGCGACTAATGTGGAATTTAGCAATCATACAACACGGCGTTTCTTAAAAAAATTTGCAGAACATATTTCCCTTATCCCGCCACCGGAATGCTGACGACATCGCTCCATTGGCCGACGCGGTCGTCGCCTTGGCGGTAGATGGCTTTGTATTTCCAGAGCGCGGATTGTCCGGCGGCGGGCATGGACGCAGTGTCGGTATAACCGGGAATGGTGTCAACCGCCAGAAACACAAAACCAGCGCCGCGATCCACTTGAATCTCGATTCCGTCCATCCCTTGTTTTGTCCAGCCGATGTCAACTTGTCCCGCATCCAGTTCCGCCGTGATGACGGGTTTCATGGAGTTCACGTCCACCGTCTGGTCTGCCCCGATGATTTGCAATGCCTGTCCAATGGAATCGGTGTAGCCGGGCGCGGTCTTGATGCGGGCGACAAGCGCGGTTGCGCGGCCAAAAATGTTCGGCGCAACTGCCGCCGGTGCAACGCCGAGGTTGGGCGCGACGGGCAAAATGCCAAGAGCCGTGCCGTTGCGGGCGGCATTTTTGTAGGCTGTCCATTGCTGCGAATACGCGGCGACCTGCCCGAAGGAATTCAGGCAGTAAGCGAAGAACGCGGCATCGGCGGCCACGGATGCCGTGTCTGCGGCAGTGAGTCCAAGCGCGGCGGAATAGCTCGGCAGTTTGGCGTTGAGATTGTTCAGCCACGCGCCTTTGCCAGCGTCGTCGGAGGGCAGGTAATATGATTTTGGCATAATCAGTGATTAGTTGAGGGTTGAGAATGGATGGAAAACACGGTTTTGCGCAAAAATGGCGTATTTGCTGGATTTTCAGGGTCTTTCAACGATTGATAGGCGTCTGGCAGCGATTGAGTGGGGTCTGAAAATGGCTGAATGAAGTCCTGCAACGGCTGATGGAGTTCCGGTGATGTCTGGCGGAGATTGCGCGACGGTTGAAGGAGTCCAATCAATCGCCGATAGGTTCTGGCAACGACTGATGGAATTCCAGCAGTCATTGCTTGGCCTCCGGCAGCAGGTAAATGAGACTGGAGAATCGTTGCGCGACACCCGGCGACGGCTGAAAGATTCTGGCAACGATTGAAGGAGTTCGCGGCGTGATTGCGGGAGACTTGGGGACGACAAAAAGATTTCCGCTTATTGCGCCGTTGCGCCGGACACATCATCAATCAAGAATTGAGTCATATACCGTGAGAAAAATTATTTAGGAACAGAGGTCGGTTATCAAATTATATTTGCGGAAATTTTTTCTTAATTAAAGAGGGCATCGCATCAAACCACTTTCTTCACCGGCACTTCAGGATTCACCTGCGCGATGGGTTTTTCACCGTTCATCGCGAGGATGAGATTTTTCACGGCGCAGGTGGCCTGCCGCACCACGCTCTCGTAAGTGCGCGACGCGACGTGCGGCGTGCAGACGACGTTCGGCAGCTTGAGCAGCGGGTGATCCGCCGCCGGCGGCTCGTGATCCAAAACGTCCGTGCCGTAACCGCCCACCTGCCCGGATGTCAGCGCGGACACCATGTCGTTGGTGTTCACAATCTCGCCGCGCGCGCAGTTCAAAATCAAAACGCCCTTCTTCATCTTCGCAAACGACTTCGCAGAAATCATGTCGCGCGTCTCCGGCGTCAGATTCGTGTGCAGCGAAATGTAATCGCTGGCGGCATAGAGTTCATCGAGCGACGCTGCTTTTTTGATCTCGTGTTGCGCGGCAAAATTGTTATCCCAATGGCGGCTCATGCTGATGACAATCATGCCAAACGCGCGCGCGCGAATCGCCACTTCTTTGCCGACGCGTCCAAGTCCGATGATGCCCAAAGTTTTTTCAAACAGTTCGTGGCCGGTCTTGCGTTTCCAGCCGCCCGCGCGCGTCGAGTCGGTGTGAAACAGAAAATTTTTTTCGAGGGCGAGCAAAAGCAGGAATGTGTGTTCGGCGACGGTGGTGTGGTTCACGCCGGGCGTGAATAAAACTGGAATGCCAAATTCCGTGCAACTTTTCACATCAATTTTGTCCACGCCAATCCCATATTTGCTCAAGACCTTCAGCTTCGGGCGCGCCTTTTCCAAAACTTTGCGCGTGATGGCGTCGTCGCCGCAGATGTAGCCGTCCACATCCCCGACGAGCGCGAGCGTGTCCGCCTCATTCAACGGACCGCGCGCGTTGATGATTTCCCAGCCGGTCTGCTTGAGCAAATCATGGTGCGCGCCGGGCGTGTCTTGGAACGAAGTCGTTGTGAGCAGAATTTTCATGACCGGTAAGTTTAGAAAATCGACCGCGCCGGGTCAAAAAAATTGATTCCGAACTTTGTCGAGGTCTGCCTTCAGCCTGTAAAAATGCGTTTCAACCCGCGCCCAAATCAGAATGCGCCATGGAATTCAGCCGCATCTGCGCCTGTTCGGAGACATGCGTAAAAACCATGGAAACGCGGTAGCCGCCGTGCTTGCTGCCGGAACAGGCGATGACGACGCCGCTGCACTGAAGCTGCGCGCCGTCGTGCGGGGATTGCAGCGTCACGGTCATTTCGGCCCACTCCGTGAACGGCGTCGGGCTGCGGAACTCAATGCCGCTTTTGTGGACGGAAACCGCGTCGGTTGAAAGTTCCAGGCGGGACTGGCTGCCTTCAACCATCACGTGCTGTTTTGGATCATCAATGCTCTGTATTTTTCTGGCGCTCATAATTACCATCACATTAGCACGCCCCGGCCAGTCGTCAAATTAGCATTTGCCATTCAATAAATAAGTTCACCATTCGATGACCGCCGCACCCCAGGTCAGGCCGGCACCGAAAACGACCAGTAAAATCAGGTCGCCGCGCGAAATTTTCCCCGCCGCCACGGCTTCGTCCAATGCAATCGCCACGGACGCGGCGGAGGTGTTGCCGTATTTGTGCAGGTTGACGAACAATTGTTCGGGCGCGGTTTTAAGGCGGTCGCCCACGGCGTCAATGATGCGCCGGTTGGCCTGATGCGGGATGACGCATTTGATTTTGGTGATGTCAATCTCGCAGCGGCGCATCGCCTCGTTCGCGGCGGAAACCATCGCCTGCACCGCGCTCTTGAAGGTTTCCTTGCCGTCCATGCGGAGAAAATGCAGGCCGCCGGCGACTGATTCGAGCGTGGCCGGACACGCGCTGCCGCCCCCGGGCATCGAAAGCAGATCGGCCTTGTTGCCGTCCGCGCCCATGACGGCGGTGAGCAAACCGTGGGAATTTTCGCGGTGCTGCAAGATCGCCGCGCCCGCGCCGTCGCCGAAAAGGACGCAGGTGTTGCGATCCTTCCAGTTGACGATGGACGACAGTTTTTCCGCGCCAATGACCAGCACGGTTTCGTAACTGCGCGACAAAACAAATTGCTGGCCGATTTCCAGCGCGTAAATGAAGCCGGAGCACGCAGCCTCGATGTCAAACGCCGCCGCGCGCGCCGCGCCGAGTTTGCGCTGAACCAGGCAGGCGGTCGAAGGAAACGGCATATCAGGCGTGAGCGTCGCGACGATGATCAAATCAATCTGCTCCGCCGTGACGCCGGCCATTTTCATCGCGCGCCCGGCGGCCTTGGCGGCGAGATCGGAGGTGAATTCATTCGCGGCGGCGATGCGGCGTTCCTTGATGCCCGTGCGCGAGGTTATCCATTCGTCCGAAGTCTCGACCATTTTTTCGAGGTCGGCGTTCGTGAGAATTTTTTCAGGAACATACGAACCGACGCCGGTGATGGAGCAGGTGCGGCCTCGAAAATCATGCCGGGCGCGCGGGTTTTTGAATTTGATTTTCATGCGGGAACAGCGGAACTGGAATCGTAGGCGCAGTTTAATTGTTCATTCGCGCGGGCGATTTCGCGGGCGATGACATGGTTGACCTGATGTTGCACGGCCTCGGCGGTGATGCGCAACGCGCTGGCGACAGCGCGTTCGCGCGCGGAGCCGTGCGCCTTGAAAACCATGCCGTTGAAACCGAGCAGCGGCGCGCCGCCGTGGACTTCCGGATCCAGCCGCCGCCGGATGGCGTGAAAAGCGTCCTTCGCCAGAAATGCGCCGATCTGCCGTTTGGCGCTGCTCATCAATTCGCGCTTGAGCATCGAAAACATCCCGACGGCGAGGCTCTCGCACGTCTTCAAAACAATGTTGCCGACAAAACCGTCGCACACGACCACATCCACATGATCCTTGAACAAATCGTGCCCCTCGACGTTGCCGATGAAATTCAAATCCAGTTTTTTGCAGAGCTTGAATGCTCCAAGCGTAAGGTCGTTGCCCTTGGATTCCTCCGTGCCGATGCTCAAGATGCCGACGCGCGGCCTTTTCCTTTTCAAAACTTCCCGCGAATAAATGCTGCCCATCACGGCGAATTGCGCGAGATGCAGCGGCTTGCACTCGATGTTCGCGCCCGCGTCGAGCAGGACGAATTCATTGCTCTGGCGCGGAATGACCGTCGCAATGCAGCCGCGATCCACGCCGGCAATGCGCCCGACCTTGAAAGTCGCCGCCGCGAAAATGCCGCCGGTGTTGCCGAGCGAAACAAGCGCATCAGCCTCGCCTTCGTGAACCAGTTCAGCAGCGCGGGCGATGGACGAATCTTTTTTTTTGCGGAGCGCGATGACCGGCTTGTCGTCCATCGTCACCACTTCGCTGGCGTGAATCACGCGGACGCGGTGGTCGCGAAAACCGCGCGGTGGCAGCGCCGCGTGGATGGCGGACTGGTCGCCGACCAGGTAAAGCCGGGAAATTTTGTTGTTGGCTTCGAGCGCCAGCTTTGCGCCCGCGATGACGACTCCGCAACCATGGTCGCCACCCATGACATCCACTGCGATTCGCATAGCGAAAAAGTTTTAAGTTTTGAATTTTTTGAACTCAAAATTCAAAACTAGGAACTCAAAATTTCTTACGCCCCCGCCGTGACGCTCAAGACCTGGCGTCCCTTGTAAAATCCGCACGCCGGGCAGACCCGATGCGGCACATAAGGCTCGGCGCATTGCGGACATTTGCTGATCTGCGGCAGTTTCAGCACGCTGTTGTAAGCGCGGCGCTGGCGCATCCGGCTCTTTGATGGTTTTCGTTTTGGGACGCCCATAAAATAAATTCAAATCACAGTTTCAGTTTGTTCAATTCAGCCCAGGCGGACGGTTTCGGCTCTTCGTTGTCCGCGATTTTTGCGGACTTGCCGGTTTTCGGCTTCAATCCGACGCAATCCGGTTTGCACAATGGATGCTGCGGAAACCCAAGGAGAATATCTTCGCGCACGAACGGAGTCAAGTCCACGCAATCGTTGTCAACGGCCACCGCATCTTCGCCTTCAAGCGGCAGGTGCAGCGTCCAATTTTTCAAATCCAGCTTGCGCTTGAATTTCTTCAAACAGCGGACGCACTCGCAATCAAGCGCGACGCGAAGTTCGCCTTGAACCAAAATCGCGTCGTCCAGTTTTTCAATCTCAATGTCGTATTCAACCGGCGAAACGACGTGCATCATCTCGTCGCGCACTTCCAAATCCAGTTCGGCCAGCGGCAGTTCGCCGCGCAAAACCACATTGCGAGTTTCCAAATGGCGGAGATTGACGGTCAGTGACATTTTTTTTTAGCCACAGAGTCACAGAGCGCACAGAGCCGATTTTTCCCCGGCGTCTCTGTGACTCTGTGGCTAATTTTGTTTTCGCGGCTTGAGCTTTTTTATCAACGCAGTCTGGACGTGCGGCGGCACGAACGCGCTGACATCGCCGCCAAGCCGCGCGATCTCCTTCACGATGCGCGAACTCAAAAACGTGTAGGTGTCCTTCGGCATCATGAAAATCGTCTCGACGTTTTCGTCCAGCTTGCGGTTCATCAGCGCGAGCTGAAACTCAAATTCAAAATCGGAGACGGCGCGCAGCCCGCGCACAACCGCCTGCGCCTTCCGGCTCACGACGTATTCGACAAGCAGGCTGTCAAACGAATCGGCCTCGACGTTCGGCAAATGTTTTATGGCCTGTTTCACGAGCGCGAGCCGTTCGTTGCAATTGAACAGCGGTCTTTTGCCCTCGTTTTTGGCCACGGCCACGACGACGCGGTCGAACAATTTGGCCGCGCGCTGAACCACGTCCAGATGGCCGTTGGTCAGCGGGTCGAAACTGCCGGGATAAATCGCCGTGCGCATTGCCAGAGTTTCAGGTTTCAGGTTTCAGGTTTCAAGCTGTTTGTCAGTTGCTCTCGCGCTGGATGATTCCGGTGAACGACGTGCCTTCGCCGGGCTTGACGGAGGAGAAAAGTTCCTCGTCAAACGGCGAGGCGCCGGGCGGACGCCAGGGAACTTCGTAAACTATCACCGCTCGATTGATCCCTTTAATGTTGGTCAACGGCGGTAAGGCGATGCACGTCGCCGCGAGTTCCGGATCGTCCCGCAGCAGGTGTTTATAAGTTGTTTCACCGACATAGATGCGGTTGCGACCAGAAGCCGATTCAAGCCGGCTGGCGAGGTTCACTTCGCGGCCAAAAACGGTGTAATTCAAAAGATGCTCGTTCGATCCCATCAAGCCGACGGTGGCCATGCCGGTGTTGATGCCGCTGCCGAGCGTCAGGATCGGCAGCTTGGGCTTCGGGCGCGCGTCGCCGCCCATCATGTTTTCCAGTTCGCGCTTCTGGTTTTTCTCGACGCGCTTGAGGTTCATTTCATAGATCGCGCGTTGCGCGTCAATCGCCGCATGCACGCAGGCGCCGGCGTGCTTTTCATTCCGTATCGGCGCGTTCCAGAACGCCATCGCGCAGTCGCCGATGTATTTGTCGAGCGTGCCTTTGTGCCGCTTGATGGCATCGGCGACGGCGCCGAGGTAAAGGTTCACGGTGGCGAGCGTTTCACGGGCCTCCTCGTTGATGGCGGCCTCGGCCTCCGCGCCGGAAAGGTTGTGCTCGCGGATGTATTCAAGCACCGTGGTCTGGCTCTCGTCGGTGAACTTGGTGAAACCGCGCACATCGGAAAACCAGACTGTGACCTCCTGCCGTCCGCCGCCGAGCGAGAGCTTTTCCGACAGGAGCAGTTCATTGACGATGTCCGGCGCGACGATTTTCGAGAAAACGGATTTGACGTGGCGCTTCTGGCCTTCCTCAAACACGACGCGATAAACGACGAGCGTCAAATGCTCCGCCAGCATCGCGCCGCCGACCGGAAAAACAATCGGCAGCCAGAAACGGAATTTTACGAAAGCGAAAAACGTGACGGCAATATAAATCACCGCAAGCAGAAACGTGGCAACCGTCGCCGCGACCGCGCGCAGTTGCCACGTCAGAAAAACCGTGAGCACGCCGAGAAGAATGATCAGCGCGAGATCCAGTGCCAGGGACGCGCGGCGGATGAACTGGCCGGTGATGACGGAGTTGGCGATGTTCCAATGTTTGCTGACGAGAAACGTGTCCTTGTCCAGCGGCGTCGCGCCACGGTCGGTCAGGTTGTTGCCCTGCGCCGTCGAGCCGACAATGACAAGTTTGTTGCGGAAAGCGCCGGTCAGTCCGTTTGTTTTGCCGGACAATCTTTCTTTGTCCTGCAAAAGCAAATCTTCAATCGGCGCTTCCAGCAAATGCGGGTCGTTCGGCTTCAGCCGCCAGTCAATTATGAAAGAGCCGTCGGCGTCCACTGGAATAGTCCGCACAATTCCATTCGGGCCGCGCAAAACAATTTTTCCGTATGGGAGATCAACTTCTGCGTTCTTCAAATCAAGCTTCAATTCCTGCGCGGCGAGGACGATGCCCATTTGCCAGACGCGCTCGTCCGTGAAGGCTTTGGCCTTGGGCGCGACTCCGGGCGGAAGATTTGTTCCGACAAAATCAGCAAGTTCAAAATTATTTTCTGCGTCCACGGGAACTTCAATTGTGTTTGTCGTCCCGGTTTGCGGCAGGATGATTTTCCCCGGCTCAATTTTGGCGTCGGACAGATCCAAATCAAAATTAGTCGCGGCTTGAACAAAGGCCGCATGCCACTTGCGATAAATGCGGAAGGCTTTGACCTGGCGCAAGACGCCGTCGGAATCTTTCTCGGTCGAAATATCGCCGGGCGCGAGCGCGTTCGTCGCAAACAAATCCGGCAGCGGCGCGTCGGGGGTCGTGGCTAGAATCACATTTGTTGCGCGCCGCATTTGCAGCGCGAAATAGCGATCGGATTCAATCGTGCTGCCGTCGGCCATCAGCACGGGCGGATGGTCGGGGCGCAATTCCTCAAACTGCACGTCGAAAGCGACGGCCTTTGCGCCCTCCGCCGAAAGTTCCTCGACGAGCCGGCCATAAACCTGGCGCGGCCAGACAAGCCCGAAATGAAAACCGAGCGACCCGTTTTGCACGGCGACAATACTGGGATCACTGATGGCGACGAGGGCGAGATTTGTGGCAGCCGGCGCGGAGAAATGGAGCGCGGTTCTAGCGCGCAGATCGTAGGTCATCCGCGTCAGCCGCTCAAAAAAATCCAGATGCAACAGGCGCAGGCCGCAAACGAATGCGATGACGGCGACGGCCAGAATGACCGGCGCGCGTTTGATCGGCTTGAGTTTCACGCCATTGGATTAAACGAAAAACCAGTGCAACTCAAGGCTGCACTGGTTTTGAAATCAGCCCTAAGGCTGGAAAGCCGCATTTATTTAATCAGTTCCAGCTTTCGGCGATATATGAATGGTGGTCACATCCACGGACACGGCAGTATTAACATTAGACAATTGAGATAAAGTCACGTCACCATTTACACTAGATATAATTGACGCCACATTATTATTTTCGATTGCATCCGCAGCACTACTGAGATTGCTCACCTGACCTGTCGCCGGATCAAATGACTGGCCTTCAGTCAAAGTAACTGTGACGGTCGCGCCGTTGATAATTTCAGAAATCACAGCTGAACCGTCAACCACGGTGGCACTGCCATCTGCGCCAAAATATACGCTTGTGCCGCGTATGCCTGCCACGCCGGTCGGCGTCTTGACAATAAATTTAGACGCGGCGGATATTTTTTTGACATTCCCGAAGATCTTCCCAGCTTTCAAATTCAACTCTGTGTCAGAGACAGTGTCTGCGCCGGTCTGTGAATAGGTGAACGTGTCAATGGCCAATTCCGTGTCAGGAAGCAACCGGACTATGTTTTGTTGTGGTGCGGCTAATCCCCCGGCACTGATGGGCGTGACAGGAAGACCGGCAATGTTGACGGTCCCGCCAATGAGCGAACCGGCACCCGCTTGCGAATTGACTCGCACGGCCTTGTCGCCCAAAACCAAGTCCACAGTCGAACTGGCTGCGGTCTGGACAACATCGTCCGCGCCCAGGGTTGTGCCGGTTGTCAACGTGTGCCACACATTGTCGCCAGTGGAATATCTCGCCGTGCCTTGGATGCGAACGACGGTGGCGATGCCTTGTGTGGCGGATTGGGCGGATGCGATGGTGGCAAACGCCAGAACCGCAATTCCGACTGCCGTGGATGCAAAATATTTCATATGTTTCATAATAAGTTTGTTCTAAATTTACTCTAACTTTTGAAAGTATAACGGCTGGCGAGCCATTGTCAACCGAAAATTTTGCCTAAAATCCGGCGGGCAAAAGTCCCTTGCCGGAGGCCTTTTCCGCCAGTTTTTGCTGGACGATATTGAAATAGGAATGGGCGATGACGTTTTCTTTCAATCCATTAAGCCGCAGAGAACGCTCAAGCCACGTTTTGGCCGCCGCGTAATCGCCTGTTTGGAAGTAATGCCAGCCGATGTTTGCGACGGTGAAATAGCCGTTGGGATCGAGCGCTTCGGCCATGCTGAATTCTTTCCCGGATTGGTTTTGCCTGCCGAGCCAGTCAAGGCACATCCCGTAGCGCAAATAATTATAGCCGTCAAAACGGTCCAGCTTCATGCCGCGCGAATACCAGTCCATGGCCGTTTGCGCGAGTTGTTTGTAACCGTTCTCGCCGCTGAAACTTTGATGCCGATACGCTTCGCCGATTTCGTATGACGTTTCAAAATTCATCGGCTCGGCGGCGGACGCTTTTTTCAGAACTTCCGCGCGGTCGGGAAAAAGAACCGGCGTTTTCTCCGCGCGCACCAGCCAGTATTGTTCGTGGCCGCGACGCCACTCCTGCCATCCCAAATACGCGATGCCGGCGGCGAGCATGGCGGTCGCAACCATTTTCAGCGGCGACCGGATCTTCATCCAGTAGCCTTCCGTGGCAAACCGCAGGTTGCTGCTCAAGAGCGCGAGCAGCGTCACACCCAGAATCGCGTTCGCCGGGACGTGCAGGTTGAAATCCACAACGGAATGGATTGCCAGCGCGAGCAATCCCGTGGACGCGCCGAGAAAAAAAGCGAGCCGGTTGCTCTTGCCGCTGCCAAAATCTTTTTCCGCGCGGCGGACGTAATTTCGAGTCTGCCACAAGCCGGCGCAGAAAATCGCCATGCCCGCCAGCACGATGATTCCGCCAACAGTCCCCCAGTCGGCCAGCAGATTGAGATAATCGTTGTGCGCCCGGTCGGGATCCATCTGGACGTGCTCGGTGCGGTATTGCCGGAAGCGATA
>DATCDZ010000017.1:0-23225 GCA_036510395.1 Verrucomicrobiia bacterium | reverse complement strand
TTTGTCGAACAGGGTGGCGGCTTTCAGCCGCCGGCGTTGCAGTGCGTTAAAATCGCGTTTTTGTCCTTTGGGAAATCCCATGCAAGATCAGACAGCATACCCCAAAATACGTTCACTTTATTATGCAGGAGTCAATAGTTGAGGAACTTGATTGCTTGCTAACTTGTTAATTTGCTCCAAAGCAGCGAACGAGTTTTGGCGAAGATCGTAAGAATTATTTGTATTCGCCATAGCTTGAATCAGTGGAGGCGCAACGGATGGCCCAAGCGCCCTTAATGCTTTGTAAGTTGTCCGAATATCTTCATATTGCGTGGCTGTTTGAAAAATTTGGCTTAACCAATAAGACCGAGGCTTTTCCTTATATTTAGGCTCGCGATTAGAATGTCGCCAAATGGCTAATACACTGATGAAAAGAATGGAAATCAGGATTATTGATATGGTTAAATGCCGTTTCATAGTTAAATTCTTTTTCGTCGTGTATCTTTAGAATGTTAAATTTTAGTTTTAAGCTTGTCCAAAATTAAATCTACAAGAATTTCCCGGAATTTCATTTTTATTTCCGCAAGCGCGGACTTGTCATTTTCCCACGGCAACGCCATATTACCGTCATGGAAATCGTTTTCACAGTGACGCAGGAAGCCGACGGCGGCTTTGTGGCGGAATGCCTGTCGCATGACATTTTCACGCAGGGCGACTCGTGGGAAGCGTTGCGCGCCAACGCGCAGGAAGCGGCCTCCGCCTTCTTTTTTGACGGGCCAAAACCCGACTCGATCCGGCTGCATCTGGTTCGCGACGAAGTTTTCGCCCGCGCATGAAATTGCCGCGCGATTTGACCGGCGCGGAGTTGATCCAGATTTTGTGCAAGCATTTCGGCTATCGCCGCGTGAATCAGGAAGGCAGCCACGTCATTCTGCAAACGGAATCGCCGGGGCATCACAGGCTTGCCGTTCCCGACCACAAGACGCTGCGGCTCGGCACTCTTAATTCCATTCTTCGCGCAGTCGCACGGGTCAAAGGAATTGAAAAAGAAGATATTTTGGAACGACTTTAATTTTCTCCCAAAAGAATTTCGTGTCATTTCCCGGAATTCCTGTCTTTATTTCCGCATGAACATTCAAGTGGCGGTGCTTTGCGACGCGGCGACCGAGGACAACGGCAAGCTCAACCTCCTCGGCGCGTTCGACACGATCTTCGCGCCGCAATTGCCCGCCGTGCATCCGCAATGCGCCGTCGCGCTGCGCGTCACGTTCATGTCCGGCGACGAGGGCGATCACAAGTTGAAGCTCAATTTTGTTGACGCCGACGGCAAAAGCATCATGCCGCCGATTGAAATTCCGGTGGCGGTCTCGCTGCCGGACGACGCGCATTTTCTCACGCGCAATTTCATCGTGAACATCCAGCAGTTGAAGTTCGCCGAGGAAGGGTTGTATTCCGTGGACGTGCGGCTGGATGACAAGTCGCAGGGGAACATTCCGCTGCAGATCAAACTTCTGCCGCCGCGCGAAGCGGCGTGATCCATTTTTGATTTACGATTGATGATTTATGATTTTTCAAAATCGCGAATCAAATCATCAATCATAAATTTTCCCGACTTGAATTTTGGATTCCAAACTTAATAATTCCCGCATGACAAACGAAACCGTCCTGCAACTCGATTTGCCCGGCATCAAAAAAGTCCGCTCCGGCAAAGTCCGCGAAGTCTTCGACCTCGGCGACAGTTTTCTGCTCGTCGCCAGCGACCGCATTTCCGCCTTCGACGTGATCATGCCCAACGGCATTCCGCGCAAGGGCGAAGTGCTCACGCAGATTTCGCATTTCTGGTTCGAGAAATTCGCCTCGCTCGTGCCGAACCATCTGCTCGCCGGCGCGAACGATCCGTTGCCGACAAATTTGCAGCCGTTCGCCACGGTGGCCGTCTGCAAAGACCTCGCGCGCCGCTCGATGATCGTGAAAAAGGCGAAGCCGCTCGCCATTGAGTGCATTGTGCGCGGCTACCTGTCCGGCAGCGGCTGGAAGGAATACAAAAAATCGCAGACCGTCTGCGGCATCAAACTGCCCGCCGGCCTGACCGAGTCCGCCGAACTGCCCGAACCGATTTTCACGCCGTCCACCAAGGCCGAGGCCGGCCACGACGAAAATATTTCCTTCGAGGAAGCCTGCAAGATTGTCGGCACCGATCTCGCCACGCAGGCGCGCGATTTGAGCCTGAAGATTTACAAGGCCGGACGCGATTACGCCCGGCAGCGCGGCATCATCATCGCCGACACGAAATTTGAGTTTGGTTTGTTCGAGGACAAATTGATTTTGATTGACGAAGTGTTGACGCCCGATTCCTCGCGCTTCTGGCCCGCGGATCAATACGCGTCCGGTCGCGGCCAGCCGAGCTTCGACAAACAATTCGTCCGCGACTATCTCGAAACACTGACGTGGGACAAAACCCCGCCCGGCCCGAAACTGCCGGACGATGTCGTGGCCAAAACCTCGGCGAAATATCTCGAAGCCTACGAGCGGCTGACCGGCAGGCCGTTATAATTTGCGGCGCGGATTGTAATTTCCAAAAGACCGGATTTGGTCAAAGATTTTCCGTAGGGTTGTTTATATCTTTAGCTTGCAAGAATCGGGCGCAGGCGAAATGCTGGGCAAAACCCGGACGCAATGTTTCACCTGTTCGGGCAATCAATGAGAACCTTATGAAACTAAAAATCCTGCTGTGGAGCGTTGTTTTAATTTTAATCATCGGCGTTGCCGCCATCGCGTTCTGGTGGTTGCGGCGTCCGCAAATCATCACGTTCAGCGACGATTCGAAGCTGACGCTGCTGGCCGTGGATTACGGCAAGAGGCACGCGCCGCCGAACGTCAAGGCGCCGGCGGGAACACGCGCGCGCCGTGGCAATTCATTCACCACGCCCACCGACACGCTGGTGCTCTGGGTGCGGCAGGAGCACGATCCGCAGCAGTATGCGAATTTCCAGTATTACCTGTATGACAAGGCGGGCACGGCGTGCGCGGTGAGTTATGGTTATGGCGGCGGCGGGCGGCAGGGCGGCGAGGTTGTCGGCATCCGGTTTGAGGCGTTTCCGCGCCGGCAGGGAAAATTCATCGTGCGCGTCCAGGAACAGGGCAACGGCGGGCAGGAGATGTCAGATAAAAAATTTGTCATCCGCAATCCGGCGCGCAAATCGTTTCCGGCATGGACGGCGGAGGCGCTGCCCGACACGAAGCAGGACGATGATTTCTCGGCCACGCTGACGAAACTGGTTGCCGGCGCGGCCATGCCTTACCAGCGCGACCAAGATGATGCCGATGACGCGGCGAACAAAGGCGTGCAGGCGACATTCCACGCCGAACGGAACGGCAATTCAGCCACAAACTGGGAGCCGGTCTCGGTGGTAACATCCGATGCGACTGGAAATCATGTGGGCGGCGCAGTCGCCAAAAATGACTGGCAGGACGGCAATGACACCGTGGTTTATCAATATGGCCTGTGGCCGGACGAAGCGGCGTGGAAGTTGCGCGTGGAATTTTCGCAGCAGTCGGATTTTGCCGACAATGAATTGTGGTCGGCGCACAACATTCCGGTGGAAGCGGGACGCCAGATGGATTTTTACAACTACAACAACCGGATCGCCAACACCAATTCGGTTTTTGCCGAAACCGATTTGAATGGTTTTCACTTGAAAATTTTCACGCCAAAGCAGTTCACCGACGTGCAGCAGAATTCATATCTACAGGGCGGTCTGACAATCCAGGTTGCGCCATCATTGACCGAGGGGATGAGCATGACGCTCGTCAATCTGACGGATGACCAGACCAACGACATCGCGAACATGAACCAGGGAACGATGAGCGACGGAAAAAGCACGACCTATCACTACGGATTGAGGAATTTCTACGGCGTGACCAACCTCAACCTCACCATCGCGCTGCACAAGAGCCGGTTCGTGGAATTCACCGTCAAGCCGGAAAAAGCGCCGGCGGCGGTGGCAGCCGATCAGTAAGATAATTCAGGGCCACGAGAAAAATCTTCCCGTGAAGCGTGGCTTTGCAAAATGGCGCGGACAGCCTTGACCAATGCTGCTGCTTCCATGTCGGTGCCGATGCTGATGCGCAAATAATCCTTCACTTCCGGCGCGCTGAACCAGCGCACGAGAATTTTCCTGCCGCGCAATTTTTCCAGCCAAAGCGTTGCCGGGAATTTTGGCGGCTGCGCGAGAATGAAATTGGCGTGGCTTGGAAAAACGCGGAAGCCGAGCTTCGTCAGCTCGCGCGACAGCCATTCGCGCGCGGAAATGATTTTTTTGAAATTCGCGCGGTAGTATTTCAGATCATCCAGCGTCGCTTCGGCGGCAACCTGGCCGAGTCCGTTCACATTGTAACTGTCGCGGATTTTGTCCAGCGCCGCGATGAGTTCAGCGTGGCCTGCAAAATAACCGACGCGCTGGAAACACAGCGAATACGCCTTTGAAAAAGTCCTCGCGACAAGAATATGCGGCAATTGCAAGGCCAGCTTCATCGCATTTTCATTGGCGAAATCCGCATACGCCTCGTCCAGAACCACGACGCCCTTTTGCGCGCGGCACAGTCTTTCAAGCTCCGAAGTCTTGTAGCCGCGCCCGCTTGGCGCGTTCGGCGTCGTCACAAAAGTCAGCGCCGCGCTGAAATTCCATTTTCCGCCGCGCTTCAATTCCGTGACACCGGGCAGGCTGAAATCCGGCTTGAGCGGCGCGGGATTTTTCGACGCGCAATGAATGTCCGCCAGCACCGGATACAGCGAATAGCTCGGCGTGAAATACTGCACCGTCGCCGCCGGCAGTTTTGAATTTTGAATTTTGAATTTTGAATTTGGCTCCGGCTCCACGAAGCCGCGCACCGCCAGCGCCAGCAGTTCATCCGAACCGTTGCCGACGATGATGTTTTCCGGTTTGCATTTGTGAAACTTCGCCAGCTTCTCGCGCAATCTTTCGGCGGTCGGATTCGGATACAGCCGCAACCGCCCGTCCGCCGCCGCCTTGACCGCCGCCAGCACGCGCGGCGACGGCGGATACGGATTCTCGTTCGTGTTGAGCTTGACCAGCCCTTTGATCTTCGGCTGCTCGCCCGGAATGTAAGAGCGCAGGTCGCGGACGAGCGGACGGATCAACTTCAAATTGCGGCCTGTCGCACCGGAACGCGGCGCAGTCGGGACGGCGGATTGCGAATTAGACATCGCGGTCATTTCAAATGAAAAACCGGTGGAAGTCGAGTTCGCTTGCAACGTGAATCATTAACATGAGGTTCCAGAAAGCCGACGCCAAACCTGCCGCTGCGCCCGCTGCCGTTCCCAAGAAATAATTAGAAAAGCCAGACTTTGAAAAAAGCCGGGATCGAAAAGTTCCGGCCTTTTCATGTGAACGCGCGATTTAGAAACACGTGAAGAACCGCGCGGTCATTCCAGGTTTTTCCTGCGGCAAGTCACGGCGTAGTCGCCTCACCCCAAATTCACCGGATCAATGTCCACGGCCAGCGTGACGTCTTCGGGCATCGCCAGCGATTGGATGACGTGCGCGAGTTCGCGGCTCAACGCACTCATCGCGCGCGTCCGCAACATGATCTGGTAGCGGTAAAAAGTTTCCGCGCGCAGCAACGGCGCAGGAGCAGGCCCGGAGATGATTAAATCTTTGAACGAACTTTTAATTTCTTGGTGAGGCGAGCGTCCTCGCGAGCCGTCGTCGGGATTTTCAAAAGGTCTCGCGGGGACGCTCGCCTCACCGGATGAAGATTGTTTCAGATTTTTTTCCAGCTCGCGTTTCAAATGTTCGGCGGAGAATTTCACCTTCTCCTCGTTGCGGCCTTTGAGCGTGAGCAGCGCGACGCGGCTGGCCGGCGGATATTTCAGTTGCTCGCGGAATTCCATTTCCTGTTCGTAAAACCCGTTGAAGTCGTGGCGGCGCGCGTATTGGATCGCCGGATGAAACGGGGCGAACGCCTGCACAAAAACGTCGCCCTCGACATCGCCGCGGCCGGCGCGGCCGGCAACCTGCGTGAGCAGTTGGAAGGTGCGCTCGCCCGCGCGAAAATCCGGCTGGTGCAGCGCGAGATCGGCGTAAATGATGCCGACGAGCGTGACGTTCGGAAAATGCAGCCCTTTCGCGATCATCTGCGTGCCGACGAGGATGTCAATTTTGCCGATGCGAAAATCGCCGAGCACTTTGCGGTAATCGTCCTTGCGCTTCATCGTGTCGGCGTCCATGCGTTTGACGCGCGCGTTCGGAAAAAGTTTCGCGAGCGTCTCCTCGACCTTTTGCGTGCCCGTGCCGGAAAAACGGATGGCCGGATTTTTACATTTCTCGTTCGGGCAAACCGACGGAACTCTTTCAACGTGGCCGCAAATGTGACAGGCGAGCTTTTGTTCCTGCCGGTGAAACGTGAGCGCGAGGCTGCAATTCGGGCAATTGCAGACGTAACCGCACTTCGGGCATTGCAGTGAAGTCGAGTAACCGCGCCGGTTCAAAAATAGAATCGTCTGCTCGCCTTTTTCAATTCGTTGATGAATCGCCTCTTTGAGTTGCGGTGAAAAGATTAAATTACCTTTTTCTTTCGCCGCCTGCCGCATGTCCACGACGCGGACGCGCGGCATTTTTTGGTTGTCCACGCGCTCCGGCAATTCGAGCAGCGAGAATTTGCCGCGTTTGCAATTGTAAAAACTTTCCAGCGACGGCGTGGCCGAGCCGAGCACGACGACGGCATTTTCCATCTGTCCGCGCATGATGGCCACGTCGCGCGCGTGGTAGCGCGGCGCCTCCTCCTGCTTGTAACTCGTCTCGTGTTCCTCATCCACGATGATGAGCCCGAGCGGCTCGACGGGCGCAAAAATCGCCGAACGCGCGCCGATGACGATGCGCGCGCGGCCCTGTCGAATCTTGTGCCACTCATCGTGACGTTCGCCCGCGCTCAAATGTGAATGTAAAACCGCGACGAGCGTCTGCAATTTTCCCGAACTGAACCGCGCCTTGAATCGTTCAACGGTTTGTGGCGTCAAAGAAATTTCCGGCACAAGAACGATTGCGCCTTTCCCTTGCTCCAGCGCGTGCGCGAGCGCCTGCAAATAGATTTCGGTTTTGCCAGAGCCGGTCACGCCGTGGAGAAGAAAGGTCGAGGATGGAGAATTGATGATGGAGGATGGTTTTTCTCCCTCTCCACGTTGCGAGTCTGCGAGCAATGGGAAGAGTGCCGGGGTGAGGTGTCGGCCATCTTCGCCACGATTCATGGCCATCTTGATCTTTTCGAGCGCAGCGGATTGCGCTGGATTCAACACGATATTTTGCGTCGGCAAAATGATTTCGCGCGCATAAGGATCGCGCTCGGAAATTTCGGAAGTGATTTCGACAAGGCCACGGTCTTCGAGTTTGCGAACGGTCGCGGCAGTCGTTTCGGCAAGCTCAAGAAGTTCCGCCAGCAAAATTTCGCGGCGTTCTTCGATGATATTCCAAACACTCTGCTGCCGTTTCGGCAATTTCGGAAATTCGCCGCTCAAATGCAGCGCGCGGACGAACAATTGTTTTTTCCAGCCTTCCTTTTCCTTGCGAATCGCTTCGGGCAAAACACTTTTCAACGCGGTTTCCGGCGCGCAGCAATAATACTCCGAAATCCAGCGTGCGAGTTTCAATATTTTCGGCGTGACCAAAGTTTGCGCGCCGATGATTTTGAGAACCGGCTTGAGATTTGCGTGCGCGGACTCTTCTGCGAGCGCAGTCACCGTGCCGTAAATTTTTCGCGCGCCAAACGGCACCTGCACGCGCGAGCCGACTTCGACTTGCCCGGCCAGTCCGGGCGGAATCAAATAATCAAACTCCTTCCGCAGTGCGATCTCGAGGCTGACGCGGGCGATCATTTTTAGTCATGCGAAATGGCGCGCAGTTCCGCCTCCAGTTGTTTCTGCAATTCCATGCGCGCGGCGTCGGAAATGTCGCGCGGCACATTAACAATTTTCCCGGCGCTGACCGTGCAGATTGAAAACGGCAGAGGAATTTGAAATCCGTCCCAGCTTTTCATCTGGATTTTCCATTTCAAGTGATACGACGCGGGCACGATGGGCAGTCCCGTCACTTGTGCAATCACCATCGCGCCGTCCTGGACGATGTAGCGCGGACCGCGCGGGCCGTCGGGCGTGATGGCGAGATCGTAGCCGCGATCCGCCCACGTCTTGAGTTCGAGCAACGCCTGCGCGCCGCGCCTGCTGCTGGAGCCGCGCACGGGCTGGACGCCGAAACATCCGAGAACCGCCGAAAGAAACGCGCCGTCGCGGCTCGCGCTGACGAGTCCGGCGAGTCCGGCCTTGGAACGGCGTTCGCCGCCGAAAGTGAAATACAATTTCATGCAGAGCGCCAGACGATTGTGCCAGGCGCAATAAATCGCCTGCGAAATGTCCTTGCGCACCAAAAAACCGTGCGGGTCGCGGACGCGATAACGCAGCGTCGCGACGGTCAGGCGCAAGAGCGCCCAAAGCAGCCGCGCCAAAAGCCGCTGGGAAAATGTCGGCGCGTTAGGGATGACGACGCCAGATTTTCCCTTTTTGGGCTTTGCCGGGATTGCGGAAACAAGATTTTGTCCGGACATCAATTTCCTTTTTTCAGGCACGCGCGAACGAGTTGCTCCACCGTCGCCTTCACGCCGAGCATCACCTGCGCGGCGCGGACGGAATCGTGCGCGTCAACCTGCTTGAAGCCCAGCGCCATGAGCGCGAGCACGGCGTCGTTGATTTTCTGGTCGTCGGGCGAAAGGGAATGTTTCGCGCTCGCGGCCTCCCACGCGCCCGCCGCGCCGATCTTGTCGCGCAATTCGACAACGATGCGCTCGGCGGTTTTTTTGCCGACGCCGGAAATTTGCGAAAGTGATTTCACGTCGCTGCCGGCGACCGCGCCGCGAAACGCGACGACGTTCATGCCGCTCAAAATGTTCAACGCAGTTTTTGGCCCGATGCCGCTGACGCTGTTGATGAGCAGCCGGAACAAATCGCGTTCCGCCGCGCTCGCGAAGCCGTAAAGAATGTGCGCATCCTCGCGCACGATGAGTTGCGTGAGCAATTTCACCGGCTGGCCGGGCTCCGGCAACTTGTCGAACGACGACAGCGGAATCAATACTTCGTAACCGACGCCGTTCACGTCCACGACGACCTGCGTGGGCAGCGCTTCGACGAGTTTTCCGTTGAGAAAAGTAATCATGGTTCAATTTATATTACTGCGTAGCAGTCAGAAAATAAAAGCAGCAATCGCAATCACAGCCACCGTTATCGCAATGATGGGATGGTCTGCCAAATCCATCAACAGGCGCGTTATCAACCACGGAGGAAAAAAGAGAGCCATTTGCATTTAAATTTTCTTCAGCGGCGACAAATTGTAACGTGAATTTTCCCGCGCGTGCGTGAGCGCGAGCGCCAGCGCGTCCGCCGCGTCGGGCGCAGGCGGCTTGGGCAGATTCAACAACCGCTGCACCATTTTGGCGACGGCGGATTTCTGCGCCGCGCCATAGCCGACGATGGCCTGCTTCACTTTGCGCGGGGCAATCTCAAAAATATCCAGCCCGGCACCGGCAATCGCCGCCATCGCCGCGCCGCGCGCCTCGCCCATGATGAGCGCGGTCTGCAAGTTTTGCGCGTAGAAAAGTCCTTCGATGACGCAGACGGCCGGGCGATGTTTTTCAATTTCTTCGCGCAGCGTCCGGGAAATTTTTGCCAGGCAGCGCGAACGTTCCCAATTTTTCGGGCAGGAAATCGTCCCATGCGCGAGCGTTTCTGGAAATGGGTTTCCCAATTGGATGATACCGAAACCCGTGCCGCGCAGCGACGGGTCAACGCCAAGAATAGTCTGGCTGGTGACAGGTGACGGGCGGCGTGTGGCCGGTGAAAGAACTGCACGCGCCGGTTTGCCGCCAATGCGTTCCTTCATTTGCTCGAATTGCCTCAACGTGATCCCCACGAGGACACTTTGCCAGCCGCGGCGAAGTTGCAAAAGCAAAAAAGCGGCGCGGATTTTGCCGCGCGGTGCCTGGCAAATCGTGAAAATCAATTTCCCGGCCCGTTTTGATTCCTGCCCCTGCCTGACTTTTGCTGGCCGGATTGCGTTGACGACGCAGGCTGCGAGCCGCTCGGCTGGCTGCCTTGCTGTGCCGGCGGCGTGACGCGACTTGGGGGCGGTTCATTGGCAGGTTGCTGTTCAATGCGCGGAGCGTTGTTGATTTGTGGTTGCCGCGACGGCGTGATCACGCGCGCTTCTGGTCTCGGCATGGTGGCGCGCGGTGATTGTTCCCGCATTCTCGGGGACATATATGGATTTGGCGCGGGCGACCCAACCTGCGGATTGCGGACAACCGGCGCAACCGGCTGCTGCGGTGCGACGCGGTTTTGAGGAACGCGCGCCTGGTTCGCGGGCGGCATTTGCGGCGAAGGCTGGTTGTAATTCAGTCGTGGATCCCGATTATGATCCGCCTGATTCACCGGGCGCTGCGTGTGCGAAGCGTTGTCGCGATTTTGCGGAACTTGCGGCGGTGTCGCCGGCGGGATTTGGACGGGCGCTCCGATTTGTGGATTGCGGGCGGGCGGGGTTTGATTCATCGGCGGCCGCTGGAAATCATTTTGCGGTTGCGCCGGCGGAATGTCCCGGCTGCGGCCCGTCTGCGGAAAATTATTTTGAGCAGGGGCTTCAGGGCGCGGATTAAAATTGTTCCTGTTTTCATTGGGGATCGAAGGATGAGGTGTGTTTTGCCAGGGAACCATCATCGGACGCGGCCTGATGCCCCTGTTCAAAGTAGTGGCGGCGTCTGCGTCAAAATGCGGGCGGTTGACCACTAAAGTGTCCCTATCAATTTGTTCGCCGCGTCGGGCGGGCGCGGAAGTCTCGCGGATTGCGACCGGATGGATTTCCGTCCGCGTGACGGCGGTGATGCGTTGCGGCGGAATGCCGCCATTGATGATGCCGTGACTGCGGCTGTCCACATGGAAATCATTGATTATGGCCGTGCGGCTGTAAAACTTTGTCACCTGCCCCGGTGCTACGCGAAAACGGCGCGGATGGGGGTCGCAGAAATCCCGCGTCGGCACAAAGGTGAAAAAGTTCACGCCTATGCCGAAATCAAAACCGGCGCTGACGGCCACACCGTTGTAAAAAAATCCCGCGCCTTCGCGATAAACCGTGTGCGGCGGCAGCGGCGCCCAGCCGCAATAATCATCTCCGTAACGCCACGTCACCCACGACGGCGCCCAGGCCGTGTTTGGCCACCAGCACCAGCCGTGGCGCGGGTCGTGAAACCAGCGTCCGTAGTGGAAGGCCGTCGCGCCCCAAGAATAATCCGAGAGCCAATACCAGCCGTCTTCGGTATAAACCCAGTGACCGTGGTCGCAATATGGCTGCCAGCTCGAATTATAAATGACCACGACCGGCTGCCAGCAAAGCCCGTAGCCTTCCACGTCCACCCAGTTGCCGTAGGGCGAAAGCGTGTCGTAAAAATAATTCTGGGTGACCTCGGCGGGTTGTTCTGGAGTTTCCGTCTGGGTGGTTGTATCCGGCGCGGGCGCGGCGGTTGCCGTCGCGCCCAATTGCTGGTCGCGCTGGATCATCGCCGTCACCGCGTCGTCCGGCAAACCGAGGTCTTTCAGGTAAATGATCTGGTCCGCCGTCAGGTTGAACGGGCTGCCGGAATTGTTGATGAAGGCGAGGATGACGGCTTCATTCACGCCCGTCTGGGCGAGACGAACAACCTGCGCCAGTTGGCTGTCCGGCGCGATGTCCGCCGGCAATGCGGCATCGGCGGGAGCCGGAGCGGGTTGATCCTGCGCGCTTGCGGCTGGCAATGAAAGCCCGTCCGTCAGGCAAAGAACCGCGACCGCCATTCCCAAGACGCGTTTTTCAAAAAAGAGAATTTTCATAACCAGGTTGCTGTTATTTGTGATCGTCATCCAGTTAAACAACTGTTTGACACGTTTGTTGCGGTAAATGTTCATCATGGCGGAAACAACCTTGATTCATGCGGTTAAGATGCGAAGTCCGCAGCTTGAAGGGCGGCTGGCCGGATATTGCGGCTGCGGGCCGGGCGCATCAAGGTGGTTTTCAAGGCGGAATCCGTTCGCGGCGAACGCGTGATTTTTTTTATGTCAATTTCCGCCCCGTGGTCTATGAATTGTTCGAGCAACTTTTGGCGTCGGGGTTGATTGAGGAATTGAAGCAAAATTAAAATTGCAGAAGTCGAGGTGACGAGACTCAAAAATAAAGGGCTGTCCTGGATAACGCAAAAGCGTGTTATCAAAGCCGAAACGAAAATCCTCGACGGCAGGTGGCGCGAAGAAGTGATGGCTGGAAGAAACATGAAACGCCGGAGGTTGCAAAACTTTCGGCGTTTCTTGTTTTTATTTCAGAGCTTCAAAAAGAGCTTGTGAGGTCGCACACCAAGTGCATGGGCGATTTTTAGAAGAATTTCGACAGTGGGAGCACACTCGCCGCGCTCAATTCGTCCTACATAATTGGGATGAATGTCGGCTTTTTCAGCAAGAGCCTCTTGGCTGAACCCGGCTTTCATCCGGTATTTGAGGATGGTCTCGCCGATAATCTCACGTTGTTTCTTTTTAAGCACTCGGCGATACGGAAACAAAAACATGAAAAAGTCACCACACACGCTCCGTGTATAAATCTGTTTTTTATCTTTGCGTTGCCGATGGCACGGTGTATAGTCCTTTCAATTTCAGGATAAACAGGTCAAAAATCTTGTGAAAAAGCCGCAGGCAATCTTGGCGGGCGTTGTTTTCACGCTCGGACTCATCTTCATCCTTCACGTGCAGGACACTCTGACACCCGATGCGACATCAGTTGCCGCCATGTCCGATCTTGAAGTGGAATTGAAAGCCGTCGAATCGGTTCCGCCAATGCCGGCGGATTCACTGCCAACCTCATGGACATTCCGGTATTCCCAGCACGCTCCGGACAGCGAAGAGCAGTGGCCCCGCTCCCGACTCCGTTTGGCATGGGCGCGTGGTCGCTTGGCGACGATGGCGTTTTTCTTCTGGACGACCTCAACCATGTGTATGGACAGCCCAAAAAATCAAAACAATTTGCATGAACGAATTCATGTCTTTATCTGCTGTTCAAGTCAATCAATTATTGTCTTTTTGCTCAATACACCGTAGCACCAAATACACCGTAGCACCATCATCACGCTTAACAATCAGAAGCAGGTTTGGCTATTGAGTTAATTAAGAAAAATAAATTATTTGTCCGCTGTTTTTTTAGTTGGCGCCATTTTCGTCGGATACTCTTCGCTCTGGCATGTCTCATTGCCTTGATCATCCTCTTTTATGCCGAAGAAGATTTTCGCGGCTGGCTGGCATGGCAACACTTCAAACACGAATGGGAGGCGAAAGTCGGGCGCTTTGATTTCGCCAGTTTCATTCCGCCGCCGGTTCCTGATGACCAGAATTTTGCGCTGACGCCAATTGTCGCCAGTTCCTATGATTGGATTCTTGATAAAACGGTAAAAGATTAAATCCAGAAAAAACAAATTATACGGATCGTTTGTGGATGAGCCGCGAAGGTTATGGTTTTTACGATTCTGTTTCCCAGCCAACGAACTATGTCTCTTGGGCGAAAGGAAAGATGACCGATTTAGTCGAATGGCAAAATTATTATCGTGCCATTGCAGCCAAAACAAATGAGTTCCCCGTTGCGCCGACGCCTCAATCGCCTGCCGCAGATGTTTTGCTGGCATTGAGCAAATACGATTCAGACATTGAAGAACTTCGCAAAGCCAGCACATTGCCGTATTCGCGATTTCCGCTGAATTACAGTGCCGACCATCCTTTCGACGTTATCCTTGTTCATTTGGCAGCATTGAAAGGATGTGGTCAGGTTTTGGAATTGCGGGCGGTTGCGGAATTGGAAAACGGCCAGGGCGAAAAATCACTTGCTGACGTGAAGCTCATGTTGCGCTTGGGCGATTCAATCGATAGTGAGCCATTTATAATATCGCACCTCGTAAGAAACGCCTTAACGAGCCTCGCCATGCAACCAATTTGGGACGGCTTGGTTAAACACAAATGGTCGGATGCACAACTGGTGGAATTGGAACGGGAACTCGCGAAATTAAATTTTTTGAAAGACTATGAAGTTTCCATGCAAGCCGAAAGCGCAGTTTGCATTGCTGAAGTTGATTCTGTTCGACGGCCTCGGAATTATCATAATATCTGGATGATTTGGAGAACCATGTATTCCATGTCTGGCGGAGACGATGAGCATTTTGCGTTTCCGCAAACTTCAAAGATTTCGGCGATAATTTATGAATCATCGATAAGCCCCGTCGTTTTTTATTTGATGCCCGGTGGATGGTATTATCGGAGCGAACTTGTTGTCGCGCAAATGCACCAGCAATGGTTGTTGCCCAGCATTGACTCAAATCTCCAACTCTCATTTTCAAAAACCAAAAAGGATGCGGACAAATACTATCAAACGCTCAATTTTATGCCGTGGGACTTTTTGCCGTTCGTTTTTCCGTTAGGCTTGCCCAGCGACGCGCGCAAATTTGCGTTTGCCCAAAATGCAATAAATATGTCCCGCATTGCTTGCGCCTTGGAACGCTATCGCCTCGCGCATAATGAATATCCCGAAATGCTTGACGCGCTCGCGCCGCAATTCATCACGCAAATTCCACACGATGTCATCGGCGGCAGGCCGCTGCATCACAGTCGCAAAGATGGTGGAAAATTCTTGCTCTATTCAGTCGGCTGGAATGAAACAGATGATGGCGGTCAAATTAGCTTAAACAAATACGGGAATACCGACGCAACCAAAGACGATTGGGTTTGGCCAAATCCATAAATATTTCCAACTTATGATCAACCTTTGGCATCCCATCATTCTCTTCGGCATTTTGCCCGCAACATTTGTGATAAAAATATTGCGCGGCAGGAAGCCAGCTTCAACCAAAAAGACGGCCATTGAAAAATAGGATTTGCAATTGAACGCGACACAAGGAAGCAAAGTTCGCCTAACTCGTGGAACGCAATGCGGCTTTCCAACGCGCGCGCGATGGACGATAGTGAGCCGGACAGATGTTGAAGGTCAAAGACACATTGCGCGCGACCGTCCACTTGGGCTTCGATGGGCGCGTGTTCAAGGCTTACCACGGCGCGAATGCCAGGGAGCGGTTTGAAAATGAATTGCGGATTTTGAAATTTCTCGAATCGCGCGGCTGCAATTTCGTTCCCCGGCTGCTCGAAGCCGACGCGGGGAGATTGAGGATTGTCACGACAAACTGCGGCAGCCGCGTGGAAAAGCTGGATGATGCGCGGCGCGGGCAATTGTTCGCCGAGCTGGAAAAATTCGGCGTGAGGCATGACGATCCCGACATCCGCAACGTGACCTACCGTTTCTCCGACGGACGCTTTTGTTTGATTGATTTTGAGTTTGCGGCCATTCTGCCGGAAAATAAATCCTCCGCATCGTCATCCTCATCCTCATAAATCAAGAAGAGAATTGAAAAGGACGATGACGATGAGAATGAGAATGAATCAAGAATGAAATCATCACCCAAGAAGATGCCTGCTGGCCTGAAATGGTCCGGCTGGACGGACTGCGGCAAGGTCCGCCCGAACAACGAGGATTCCTTCCTGGGCCTGCAATTTGACGCAAAGGAGGTTTTCCACCTCGGAAAAACCGGCGGGGCGTCGCTGGAAAAAACGGACTTTGTCTTCGCCGTGAGCGACGGCATGGGCGGTGCGCTGGCGGGGGAATTTGCCAGCCGCATCGCCGTTGAAAAAATCACGACGCTCCTGCCGCGCGCGTTCAAAAATTCCGCGCTCGGATTCCAGCCGGGGTTTTCCGACGTGATGGCGGAACTGTTCGACCGGATTCATCGCGCGCTGGTTTTCGTCGGCGGCAGCTACGAGGAAACGGCGGGAATGCAGGCGACGTTGAGCCTGTGCTGGTTCACGCCGGGCTGGATGTATTTCGGTCACATCGGCGACAGCCGGATTTATCACCTGCCGAAACGAAAAAAAACAATCAGGCAGGTCACCTGCGACGACACTTATGTCGGCTGGCTTTTGCGGAACGGAAAGATCAGCGAATACGAGGCGCGAACGCATCCGCGCCGCAATCTGCTGCAAAAGGCGCTTGGCGGGGGCAACCAGTTTGTTGATCCGCAGGCCGGCGCAATCGCCTGCGAACGCGGCGACATTTTCCTGCTTTGCACGGACGGTTTGATGGAAGGGCTGCACGACACGCAACTGGCCGAAATTCTGCGCGAGACCCGGGTCTCAAAAAAAGATTCCAATCCGTCGCGACTTCTGGTGGAAACCGCCGTGAAAAATTCCGGGCGCGACAACACTACGGCGCTGGTGGTTCACGTCGCCTGAAAAATAAAAAAATTCCTGTCAGCCCGTGCAGTCCATGTTTGCGATTAAAATTCTAGCGCGCCGGCTGTAATCGTCCTTCACCGCTTCGACAATCCACTTTTCATCCTCAAAAATCCGGCGGATTGCCCCGGCCTGTCCGTCGCCAGATTCCAGCATGATTTTTCCATCGGTGTTCAAGAACGGTTTGGCTTCAATTGCCAGCTTTCGATAAAAGTCCAGTCCATCCGCGCCGCCGTCCAACGCGCTTCGCGGATCAAAATCGCGGACTTCCACTTGAAGCGTTTCAATTTCCGCCGACGGAATGTAGGGCGGATTACTGACAATCAAATCGAATGGTGGGACCCGCATCTTGCCTGACGTTGATGAATTGGACCGGCTGGAAGCCTGTCCCACTGCTTGCAGCGCGGCGAATCCATCGCCTTGCAAAAACTCAATTTGGCCGGCCACGTTGTTTCGCGCTGCGTTTTCTTTCGCCAGCGCCAGCGCCTCCGCCGAAATATCCGTTGCGACGATTTTTGCGTTCGGACATTTCGCCGCAAGCGCGATGGCGATGCAGCCGGTGCCGGTGCCAAAATCTAAAACAGTTGAGAGATGAGAGCCGGGCGTTGACTCGCTTTTGCTCTGCTTCGGCGCGGCGAGGAGAAATTGCCAGCCGGATTCCGCGAGCAGTTCCGTTTCCGGCCGTGGCACGAGCGCTTGGCGGTTGACGGCGATTTCGTGTCCACAAAACGAAGTTGAACCGACAATGTGCTGCAGCGGTTCGCGCAGGCCGCGCCGTCTAACCAATTCGCGATAATCGTCCATTTCCTGCGCTGTGAGCACGCGCTCAAAATTCAGATACAATTTCATGCGCGGCATTTTGAGCAGATGCGCGAGGAGCAGTTCGGTTTGCAGGCGCGGCGACCCGACATTTTTTTTGTCGAGAAATTCCGCGCTTTTCTGGATCGCTTCGAGAACGGTCACGCGCGGATTCTAGCAGCAAAAAAAAGATTTCCAACGCCGCAGATGGCCGCTTGCGCTTCACATAAACGATGACATCCTGATTGTAAAATGAGTCTGTCTCTGCACGAACTTCATCACGGCCTTGGCGCGCGGTTCGCTGAACTGGACGGCGCGGAAATCGTCGCCGATTACGGCGACTGGCTGGCCGAGCATAAATCGCTTTGCGAAGCCGCCGGAATTTTTGATTTAAGTTTTCGCTCGCGCCTTTGCCTTGTCGGCAACGACCGTGCGCGCTTCTTGCACGGACAAGTGACGAACGACGTGAAAAAACTGCGTGTTGGCGAAGGCTGTTACGCAGCCATCACCACGGCCAAGGGTAAAATGGAAAGTGATTTGAACATTTTCAATCTGCCCGACGAATTGCTGCTGGACTTCGAGCCGGGCTTGATCGCGAAAATTTCGCTACGTCTCGAAAAATTCATCGTCGCCGATGACGTGCAAATCGTGGACGTGCTTCCGCATTACGGCCTGTTAAGCGTGCAGGGGCCGCGAGCCGTAGAAATCATTCGCGCCCTGGATTTTTCCCCGGTTATTCCAGCCAAGCCGTTGGCTTCCGTGAAAATATCCGGCGCGACGCTCGGTGAAATTTATCTCGCAAACAATCCGCGTCTCGGCACGGACGGATTTGATTTGTTTGTCCCGAACAATTCCCTCGGCGCGGTGGCGGACAAGTTGATCGCCGCCGCAAAAAAAATCGGCGGGCGCGCAACCGGCTGGACGGCGTTCGAGACCGCGCGCGTCGAGGCGGGCATCCCGCGATTCGGCGCGGACATGGACGGGACGAACATCCCGCTCGAATGTGGCATCGAGGGCCGCGCCGTGAGCTACAGCAAAGGCTGCTACATCGGGCAGGAAGTCATCAACCGCATCCACAGTGTCGGCCACGTCACGCGCGAACTGCGCGGCCTGCGGCTGGCGGACGATTTGAAAATTTTACCGCAGCGCGGCGACAAATTATTTTTCAACGGAAAAGAAGTCGGCCATGTGACCAGCGCTGCAAAATCTCCATCGCTCAATACAGGCATCGCGCTCGGTTACGTGCGCCGTGAGGCGAATCAAATCGGAAACGGTCTGACATTGCGGACAGCGGCTGGCGAAAGTCCGGCGAATATCGTGAAACTGCCGTTTGTGAAATAGCGCAATAACTCGAAATAAATTGTCGGATTTGGGACTTCGGCGGCGATATGCTTTTAGAAAATGACCAGCGATTTGGATTTGCTGCGGCAGTTCGCGCGCGAAAATTCGCAGGACGCCTTCACGGAAATCGTCCGGCGTCATGTGAACCTTGTCTATTCCGCCGCGCTCCGCCAGATCCGCTCGCCGCAACTGGCCGAGGACATTTCGCAATCCGTCTTCGCCGACCTCGCGCGTGACGCGGGCAAGTTGAGCAATGCCACCGGCGGGCCGCCGGTTTTGACCGCATGGCTTTATTCGGTCGCGCGAAGAACTGCAATTGACGTCATCCGCAAAGAATCCCGCCGCCAGTTGCGCGAACAAATCGCCGTGGAGATGAACGACATGAATGCGACCGCGAATGATTGGACGCAAATCGAACCGCTGCTTGATGACGCGATGGCCGCGCTCGACGAAACCGACCGCAGCGCGATTTTGCTCCGCTATTTTGAAAATAAAAATCTGCGCGAAGTCGGCGCGAGCTTGAACATTTCCGATGACGCCGCGCAAAAACGCGTGAGCCGCGCTGTGGAACGATTGCGCGAATTTTTCTCCAAACAAAAAATCACGGTTGGCGCGAGCGGCTTGGCCGTTTTGATTTCCGCCAACGCCGTCCAAGCCGCGCCAGTGGGATTGACTTCCGCAATTTCCACCGCTGTGCTAGCGGGAGCGGCTGCCACTTCAACTGCAACAATTACAACCAAAATAATCATTATGACTACGCTTCAAAAAACTCTTGTCGCCGCCTCCTGCATCGCCCTTGCTGGGACTGGAATTTACGGAGTATTCCACCTTGCAAAAAATCACGCGAGCATTGCTAATTTGGAATCGTCGAATTCAACGGGCGATTATGTTTCGCGAGAACATTTCGCGTTCGCAGATTATGCCACACCGGAATCCACAATCAAATCCCTCTTTTGGATCCAAAGCAAAGGCGATTTCAAAGCCACTTTGGAGAGTGCGTCTCCACGGTTTCGTGCCATTTTAGAGCAAGCAGTGAAAGCGGCTCCAAACGGAGAAAGCACAATTGTCAACAGCATCGTTGCCGAGTCGAAAAACTTTTTGGGCTATCGCATCACCGACGTGAAAAACATTTCGGATGACAAAGTTGTGGTCTCGGTTCTGGTGGACGATGCCAGACTTAAACAAATTGGTGCCGATGATAAAGGTTACAACGCTTTGATGGCAAAATCACAAAAACAATGGCAGTTAATTCGAATCAACTCGGAGTGGAAATACGACGGTGCACCCGATTCGCCCAGACAATAAATCACCGCCGCGCCTTCGCCGCGATGTCGCGGCGGAACTGCGCGCCATCGAAGTGGATTTGCTCCACGGCGGCGTAGGCGGCGGCTTGCGCGGCTTTCAAATCCTTGCCCAAAGCCGTCACGCCCAAAACGCGTCCGCCATTCGTGACGATTTCATTTCCATTTTTTGCCGTGCCGGCGTGAAAAACTTTTACGTCCGACAATTTCGCCGCCTCTGCCAAGCCGTGAATCGGCTTTCCCTTCGCATAATTTCCCGGATAATCGTCGCTGGCCATCACCACGCACACACTGGCAAGCGGACTCCATTTCAATTCGATTTTGTCCAGCGTGCCGCTCACGCTGGCGTCGAGCAGCTCCACCAAATCATTTTCCAATCGCGTCAGATAAACCTGCGTTTCGGGATCGCCGAAGCGCGCGTTGAACTCCAAAACGCGCGCTTCGATTCGGCTCGCGGGGACGCTCGCCCCACCATTCTTGAGAAGCATGATTCCAGGATAAAGAATTCCGCAGAAATTTATTTTCTCCTCCGCGCAGCCGCGCAGCCACGGATGCAAAATCGCATCGCCGACTTTTTTCAATTCCGCGTCGTTCAAAAACGGCGTAGGCGAATAAGTTCCCATGCCGCCGGTGTTCAAACCTTTGTCGCCATCCAGCGCGCGTTTGTGATCCTGCGACGTTGGAAATAATTTCGCCGTCTTGCCGTCGCAAATCGCGTGCAGCGAAATTTCGATGCCTTCGAGAAATTCCTGAATGACAATTTTTGAACCGGCGGCGCCAAAATTTTTCGCGACAAGAATTTCATCAATCGCGCGATTTGCCTCGATTTCATTGGCGCAAATCAAAACGCCTTTGCCAAGCGCAAGGCCGTCCGCTTTCACGGCGCATTTGCCGCCAAGCGTCGCGGCAAAATTTTTTGCGGCGATTGAATCCGAAAATGTTCCGGCGCGTGCGGTCGGAATTCCATATTTTTCCATGAAATTTTGCGAGAAAACTTTGGACGATTCAAATTGCGCAGCCTTTTGATTCGGCCCCCAAATCCGCAATTTATTTTTCTGAAACAAATCCACGATGCCGAGCGCGAGCGGATTGTCGGGCCCGACGACGGTAAGTTCGATTTTCTTTTCCTGCGCGAACGCGAGCAGCTTCGGCAAATCCTCCGCGCTGATGTTGACACATTCGACCAGCTTCGTAGGACAGGCGTCGCGCCTGTCTCTAACTCCGTCTAGCGAAGATGGAGACAGGCGCGACGCCTGTCCTATGGCTTCCTGCGCGATGCCCGCGTTGCCCGGCGCGCACCACATCTGCGTGGCGTGCGGCGACTGCGCGAGTTTCCAGACCAGCGCGTGTTCGCGTCCGCCCGAACCGATGACGAGAATTTTCATGAAAAATGCGTCCGCAGATTACGCAGATTACGCAGATTCAAAACAAAAAAATCACTGAAGTTCCGCATTCAATGGCTTGGCCTCACCCGGTTTCAACGCCAGTTCAACCACTTTATTTCCATAACGAATCCTGGCGCGACTATCGCCGCTGACATTTTTCACCGTGGCGGAAACCAGTTTTCCATTTTGCCAAGTCTCGGAAATTTCATAGCCGCCGCGTGCGCGCAGGCCGGAGATGCTTCCCGATGGCCATTCTTTCGGCAATGCGGGCAGCAGCGCGATTTCGCCCGCCTGCGATTGCAGGAGCATTTCCGCGATGCCGGCGGTGACGCCGAAGTTGCCGTCAATCTGCATCGGCGGATGCAGGCCGAACAGGTTGATGCAGGTGTTCCGCGCGGAAAAAAGCTGCTGCAACATCAGGTGCGCGTGTTCCGCGTCGTGCAGCCGCGCGTAGAGCGCCGTGCGCCAGGCGAACGACCATTCGCGCACGTCGCTGTCGGGCGTGATGCCACGCGCATCGAGCGAAACCTTGGCCGCCGCCGCCAGGGTAGGGGTTTGGGCCACGCTGACCTGGTCGCCCGGATAAACCGCGAACAGGTGCGACGTGTGGCGGTGATGATCGTTGGGCGTGTCGAGTCCGGGATATTTTGGATTGTGCTGCTCGTGCATCCATTCGAGCAGTTGCCCCCAACTGCCGATGCCCGGCGTCACGAGACGGTCGCGCATGGCGGCGATTTTGTCGCGGTAATCCCGGTCCACGCCGAGAGCGTCCGCCGCCTGCACATAATTGTGGAACAAATCCCAGACGATTTCCTGGCTGTAGCTCACGCCGTCTTCCTCCGGGCCGTGCTCCGGCGACCATGCATCGGGCACGACCAGCTTTCCATCCGGCAATGTCTTGAGATGGTCTTCCCAGAATTCGCAGGTTTCTTTCATGACCGGATAGGCGGTCTGGCGGAGAAAATTGGTGTCGCAGCCAAACGCAAAATGCTCCCAGAAACTGCGGCAATACCAGGCGTTCGCGGTCTTGTCCCACTTCCAGCCCATGCCGCCGGTGATGTTGTGCGACGTGCGGATGGCCCAGCCGCGTTCGGCAAAATTTCCATCGCCGGTTTTGAATTCCGGCGCAGCTTGCGTCGTCTTGCGCCATGCGGGAAGCTGGCTTTCCACCAGGTCAAAAAACGGCAGGTGACATTCGCCGAGGTTGGCGACTTCGGCGGGCCAGTAATTCATTTCGACGTTGATGTTCGCGTGATAATCGCTGTGCCACGCGGGCTGGTTGTTGTCGTTCCAAAGGCCTTGCAGGTTGGCTGGCAAACCGCCGGGGCGCGAACAGGAAATCAACAGGTAACGCCCGTATTGGAACAGCAGCGCTTCGAGTCCGGGGTCAACCGTCTTGAACGCTGCCAGCTTGCGCCGATCCGTGGGCAGCGCGGTTTGCGCGGCGGTGGACCGGCCGAAGTCCGCGCTGACGCGGTTGAACAGCGCGTGGTAATCCTTGAGGTGCGCCGCCTCCAGCTTGGCAAAACTCATCTTCGCCGCCGCGTCAATCTGCGCCGTCACCCGCGCGTGCGGATTCTTGCCGTGATAATTTTTCGCAAAATCCATTGCGTAATCCGTGCCCGCCGTGATGAGCAGCGTGAGGCTGTTGCAATCCTTGAACGCCAGTCGCGCGGTGTTCATGTCCGCCGTGACCGTGCCGCCGTGGTTCAACAGCAGCACCTGCCATTCATATTGGCGGCCGTTGTCCAGCGCGCCGGACACGGTGAAGCGGTTGCCGTTGAGAACGACTTTGGCATTGTGGCCGTCACGCAACTCGATGCTGCCGGTGTAAGCGCCTTTCCTGTCCGCCGTGAACTGCACCGCCGTCACCCCCGCCGGATGACTGGAGAAAAATATGCGCTGAAAGTTCACGCCATCCGCCGAATAACTGACCTGCGCGACGGCGTCGGCCAGATTGAGGTCGCGGCGATAGTTCGTGGAATTGGTGTGCGCCAGCAGGTTGACGAACACGTTGCCGAGCACTTG
>DATCDZ010000016.1:0-2571 GCA_036510395.1 Verrucomicrobiia bacterium | reverse complement strand
GACGAATAATGGCATGAGCGTGCTGACCACCAATTCAGCGCCGACGAACATCGTGGCGGGCGGGACTTATTATCTCGGCGTTCAAAATACGAATGGCGTCGCCGTCACTTACGGCATTGAAGTGAATTTCCAACTGGCAGTCCCGGCCGTCACTCTGACCAACGCCGTTTCGATTTCAGGCATCGCTTATGCAAGCAGCGGCGGGACGAACGGCTTTTTGCTGACGTGGCTTGCGCCGAGCAATGAATTGTTCAAGGTGCAATGGGCGGCCAGCCTCGCGCCCGCAAGCTGGGGCACGTTCACCAACATCGTCGGTTACAACACCAATGTGGTTGTCAATCCAACGAATGCACAATTCAATTTCCTCGACAACGGCTCTCAAACCCCGCCCGGATTGCCGCCGATTCGTTTTTATCGTTTGATACTTTTAGGTTCATCCCCGGCAGTCACCTCGCCGGTTATCAGCAGCGTCTTTCTAAACGCCGCCGGCCTGAATTTGCAATGGTTTGGGCCGACAAATGATCAATTTCAGGTCCGATGGACGACCAACCTCACGCCCATCATCAACTGGACTTTGTTCGCCAATATCATCACCTCGACCAACGGAACATTTTTGTTCACGGACACCAACGCGCCGCTGATGATGAAATTCTACGAGCTGATTCTATTGCCTTGAAAATTTTCAGGAATCAGCCTTTGACAAACAATTTGGCGAGAGTTCGGTGCGTGCAACGAACGAAGTCAGTTACGATGGGCGTATAGCGTATGAATCTGTTCAAAAAGTTCACATTTGAATCCTGAACGCGAAAGGATGCCCGTTAGCGAATCCAATTCTTCCGGCAGATGGTATTCCATGATGACCGCCCCGATTTTTGCAAGGTCGCCGGATGACAGCGCCTTAAGTATGGACAACTCGCTTCCTTCACAGTCCATTTTCAGCAGGTCGCATTTCTCAATTCCGCACAAGCTCAAGAGGTCGTTCACACCAACGACATTCACGGAACAGGATTGTCCCTTGGGTTGGTTAAGGCTGCACCCGGAATCATCGCCCGGGGTGAAATACAACGTGGCCACGCCCGTTTTATCGGACACGGCCTCGGGATGAACATGCACGCGGCGGTTTTTATTGAGGAGCAGGTTTCTTTTCAACTGGTCGAGGTTTTTTGGAAAAGGTTCAAACACATGAATCTCAACTGCGGGATTTATGGACGACGCATAAACCGCGAAGAAGCCGACATTGGCGCCGATGTCAATGATCACTTTCGAGCGGCGGATGTCATTTTCGACGCGTTTGTAAATTCCAAAAACAAACACTTCCAGAAATATCCACCAATCCGACGTTCCCGGACGCAATTCGCAGCAGGCCCCGCCGCGCGTGCGAAGTTGATAAGGCTGGCGGCGCAATCCCATGCAATCCGCCACCAGCCACGGCCATCCGCGCACCACGACAACCAATCGCGGGACATTCGCAATGTGCCGCCACGCACCTTTAAGAAAACCAGATCGCATTTTAATTATTCAAGTTTGCAACTTTTTCGACTCGTCATTTTGGGCCATTGAAAGTGCAGCCCAAAGAGTCGGCTTAAATTAAGCAGGGCTTCGCGTTTTGTCCATCCTCGACGAGACCAAATCTTTGCTTTCGCGCCTTGCTGGTGTAGGATTACAGATTCGTTTGGTCTGAAATTTTACAACTGTGAGCAAGGAATTCATCAAGATCGGCGGCGCGCGTGAGCACAATCTCAAAAACCTCACGCTGCAAATCCCGCGCGACAAACTGGTCGTTGTCACCGGCTTGAGCGGCAGTGGCAAATCGTCACTTGCGTTCGACACGATTTACGCCGAAGGCCAGCGCAAATACGTCGAAAGCCTTTCCGCCTACGCGCGGCAGTTTCTCGATCAACTGCAAAAGCCGGACGTGGATTTCATCGAAGGCTTGTCGCCGGCGATTGCGATTGAGCAGCGCAGTTCCGGCAGCAGCCCGCGTTCGATCATCGCCACGACGACGGAAATTTACGATTACCTGCGCCTGCTTTACGCACACATCGGCCAGACGCACTGCCCAGAAACCGGCGTGCCAATTTCCACGCAAAGCACCAGCGACATTGTGGATAAAATTCTCGCGCTGCCGCCGAAGACGCGCGTGATGCTGCTCGCGCCGGTCGTGCGCCGGCAGAAAGGCGAGTTCCGCGATGTGTTTGAGCGGCTCGCGCGCGAAGGCTTCGTGCGCGTGCGCGTGGACGGCGAACTGCTTGAGCTTGGCGACGAAAACAAGCGTATCAAACTCGACAAAAAGAAATTCCACAACATCGAAGCCGTCGTTGACCGTTTGGTGATTGACGACAAAATCCGCGTCCGGCTTGGCGATTCCGTCCAGACCGCGCTGCGTTTGGGCGAAGGCGTGATGTTCACGCTCCATCAACTTGAAGTTGGTAGGGCTGACCTGCCGGTCAGCCAGAAGGGCGACCAGCAGGTCGTCCCTACCAAGTCAGTTTGGACGGAAACATTGCACTCGAACAAAATGTGTTCGCCCGCGACCGGCAAAAGTTACGACCCGCCGACGCCGAAACATTT
>DATCDZ010000015.1:0-23701 GCA_036510395.1 Verrucomicrobiia bacterium | reverse complement strand
GTTGGTCGTCGTAAAATCCGCCGAGGCTTCCGTCGCGCGGCTGCTTCCAAGTCCCGACGAAACCGTGTTCAACACCGGCGATAAAATCCCGAATATCGGCTCGTCCCAGATCAATCCGTCGCGCAAAGCGGCATGGCCGTGGCCGTCCCACGTCCGCCAGTCCCGCGTGTCGGCGCGCGTCACGACCAGCCGCCCGGCCAGCGTGCCTTCGAGGGAATTGGTTGAAGACGACAAATTCGCGGCCAGCAAATGCAAGTCCACGTCTGTCAGGTTGAAGGTGAAATTGTAATCCGCGCCCTCGTGCGGCACACGGAAATCAAAATCCGCAAAGCCGTTCGCGCTGCCGCCGTAAAACGCCGCCGCCACGTTCGTCACCTCAAGCCACTGCCCCTGCCAGTGGATGGTGCCGGTGATGTTCGTCGTCCTGAATTTCATCCATTCAAACGGCGCGCCTTTGATGATGTCGAATCTCATGTCCACTTTTGCCATTTCTGGCCCGCCGTTCATGCCGCCCAGCGGAATCCGGCCGTTCACACGCCCTGTCGGCGGTTTCAGAAAATGATAAGGCTCCATGATTTCGGCCGTTTTCGGACCGATGGCACGCACGATGGATTGCGGGTCGGCGGTGCTGAAACCGTTCGTGAAATAAATCATCCACTTGTTGAAATCCAGAGTCACGCTGTCCGCCGTCATCATCTGTGCGCCGGTGTGAGTCAGCGGCTTCAACAATTCCAGCACCCGGTTTTGGTAATACAACACCGTCGTCAAGTCGCCAAACGTCTCGCCGCGAACCATGAAATTGGTCAGCGCCACCCGCGCCGCCACAGCGATGCTGTCCGGGTCGCCGAAACGGCCGCGTCCGGTTGCATCCAAAAAAACCGGCCGGGTTGGCTTGAATATGTCCATGCCGTGCAAGACGCCGTCCGGCAAATACGGGCGGACAAATTCCGGGTCAAACGCGCCGGTGACGTGCCAGTGATAATCTTTTATCTTGTCGTCCACGCCGCCGTCCAGCGCGAGATGCGTCCGCTCTTGCGCGACCGTGAGCTGGACCTTGATGAAATGGATTGCACGCGCGTCGCCGCTGACGTCGAGGCTCAATTGCGGCGAGCCTTCAAAATGGATCCGGGCGAGTGCGTTCAGGAAATTTTGGAGTTGCGCGGGGTTGTTGGTGGATTTCTGCCCCTGAAAGATTTCCCAGTTGCGGATTTCCGGAGCGTGCGCGATTTCGCCGGACAGGTTGATCTGCGCGCCGGCGAAACCGGCGGTGAAATTCTCGAGCGACCATGTGTTGTTTGTCTGAAACCGCAGGTTGGCCTGGATGTCGTAGAGCGTCAGCACATTTGTCGGCGAAACCGGCCAGAGAAGGTCGCCCTCGTGCAAAACCAGGTCGTCAACCTTGAAGTGCCGGTGCAGCAACGCGCGGTAGTTCAGGTGCAATTCCATTTCCGCCAGCGTCAGCGCCGGACTGCCGGTCTTTCTGGCATCGCCGATGCGGACATTTTCGACGACGATGCCGCGCACGACCTTCAGGCGCATCCGCGAAAATTCCAGTTTGATTCCGCGCGAGTGGAGCGCCTCGACCAGCCGCGTTTTCAGGAAATCCGGCAGGCCGATCCGGTTGAACCAGGCAAAGGAGAATACCGCCGCCAGCACCAGCAGCAGCACGCTGATGCGGAACCAGCGGAAGCACAGGCGGCAGTTGCGCCAAAAACCGGGTCGCATATCATGGGACGTTCGCCGGAATGACGGGATAATTCAAGGCGAACATTTGTGGAGTTCGGGCATTGATCGCGCGATGCGGTGAGTTTGAAACGGTCTTGCCTTGATTTGGAGGGCAAGTAAAGTTTCCCGCAGGAAAAATTATGCCAGGCAGATTGAACATTTTTCAGCGAACCATGCTCCAGTGGAACGGCCTCCATCCTTACAACGCGGTCAACGTGGTTCGGATTCCGGGCGCGATGGATCTGGAACTTCTCCGAAACGTCATTAACACCACCTTGCAGGCCTGGGGACTCACCTGCCTGACGATCAACCGGAAGAGCGGGCATTTTCATTATCACAGAGCCGCGGTTCAGTGCGAAATAAAAATCATCGCCGCTGGAGAAAATCTGCCCGTCGTTGAAATTGAAAGGCAGATCAACACCGCCTTCGACACGGGCGCGCGTTTCAATCCTTTCAGGTTCTTTGCCGCGCATGGGAAAAAATCCTTCGCGCTCGGCCTCGTCTATTTTCACTCAATCGCCGACGACGGCTCCGTCATGCTTTTGCTGAAGGAGATTGTTGATATTTATCTGGGGAAAAATCCGGCGGGTTCGTCCGCGCCGGTTGAACTTTATCTCGCTTGCCACGACCGTCTGCTGCGTCATCATCCCGGACTGCTTGCGCGGAAACTTGCCGCGATTCCGTCGCTCGTCAGCGACATGAAAAATTCCAGCCGTCCGCCCTGCCGCGATTCGCAAAACATGGACAACGGGTTTGATTTCTTTTCGATGAAGCCGGAAACCCTGAAGTCATTGTTGAAAACGGCGAAATCGTGGGGCGTCACGCTCAACGATCTGTTTCTCGCCATTTTGATGAAATGTTTTTCGCCGCTGGCAGACGGGCGGAGAAAAACCGCAGGCCGCAGAAAAATTTCCATCGGGTGCATCGTGAACGCCCGAAAGGACATCGGACTGCACGACCGCAGAAACTTCGGGCTTTTCCTCGGCCTCTTCACGGTCAGCCTCGAGGTTCCGGACGAAGTCAGCGTGAAAAATCTCGCAAAGGAAATCCGCCGCCAGACCCGTGAAATCAAGCGGAAACGGCTTTATCTCGGAACACCGCTGGAAATGGCTTTTGGCCGGCTGCTTTTTCCGTGGCTTTCAAACGCGCGAAAAACGAAATTGTTCCGGCAAAGTTTTCCGTTGTGGGGAGGCATCACGAACATGAACCTCAATTCCCTCTGGGATCAGCACGACGAAACAAAGCCGTCGGACTATTTCCGCGCCGTTTCCACCGGGCCGGCGGTTCCGTTTGTGCTGTCCGTGACGACGTTCAACGATGTTGTGAACATCGGCGTTTCGTTCAGAACGTCAATTTTTTCAGCGGCGGAAATCGAACGAATCAAGGCCGGTTTTCTCAAAATGTCGGGGCAGATGGAAGCCGCGTGACCTTCGCGGCAAAGATTGATTTTTCGCCTGCAACCGCACAAACTCGCCGGAGATTAAACAAATGGCCGGAACACTTTCAGGAAAAACAGCGTTTGTCACGGGCGGCACACGGGGCATAGGCCGCGCCGTCGCGCTCAAGCTCGCGCGCGAAGGCTGCGACGTGGCCATCGCTTATCACAACAGCCACGAGGAAGCCGGGTCGGTTTGCAAAGCGATCCAAGGTTTTGGCCGCAAAGCGATGGCGGTCCAGGCCGACGTTTCGGACCCCGAAAGCCTCAAGGAGGCGTTTGAAATTTTCCGCAAGGAATTTTATCGCGTGGACATCGTCGTCAGCAACGCCGCCATCGGCGTGCTCAAACCGGCGATGGAACTTTCGCTCAAACATTTCCGCCGCTGCATGGAGACCAACGCGCTCGCGTTGAATTCACTCGCGCAAAACGCCGTGCCAATGATGCCTGAAGGCGGCTGCATCATCGGCCTTTCGAGCCTCGGCTCGGTGCGCGCCATTCCGAATTATTCTTTTATCGGCGCGTCGAAGGCCGCTCTCGAATCGCTCGCTCGCGGGCTGGCTCTGGAGCTTGGCCATACAAAAAAAATCCGCGTCAACATCGTCAGCGCCGGTGTCGTGGACACGGACGCGCTGAAATATTTCCCGAACCGCGAACAATTGCTCGCCGAATACGCGCGCCGAACGCCCATCGGCCCGACGCTCACGCCGGAACAGGTCGCTGACGCGGTTTATTTGCTTTGCCTGCCCGAAGCGGCGATGATCACCGGCCACACGCTCGTCGTGGATGGCGGCTACTGCATTTCAGGATGAACGAACCGAAAATATCCGACGCCGGCTTGTCCGGCGGAATCGCCATCGTCACCGGCGGCAGCCGTGGAATTGGCCGCGCGATTGTCGAAATTCTCGCCGCGTCGGGAATGGAAGTCATTTTCACTTATCGCGACAACGCGTCGGCGGCGAACGAAGTCATCGCGGCGAATCCCGGCAAAAAAATTTCCGCCGAGAAGGTGGACGCGCGCGATTCCGCCGCCTGCGCTGCGTTCGTGGAAAAAATTGTTGATCGCACGGGGAAAATTGATCTGCTCGTCAACAACGCCGGAGTTGTCCGCGATAATTTGCTGGCGATGCTCGGCGACGACGACATCAAGGACGTTCTTGACACGAATGTGACCGGCACTTTCAACATGACGCGCGCCGTCGCGCCGTATATGATTTCCAAACGTCGCGGAAAAATTGTGAACATCAGTTCCGTCTCCGGCGAGAAAGGCGGGCGCGGCCAGACGAATTACGCGGCGAGCAAGGGCGCGATCAACGCGTTCACAAAATCGCTCGCGGTCGAGCTTGCGCCGCGCGGCATCACGGTCAACGCCGTCGCGCCGGGCGTGATTGAAACGGAGATGTCAAAAACAGTTCGTGAACTGGCCGGTGACCAGATTCAGTCGCGGATTTTGTTGAAGCGGATCGGCAAACCGGAAGATATTGCCAACGCGGTCTGGTTTTTGAGTTCGAAATTCGCCGACTACATCACCGGCGAAATTTTGCACGTGGACGGCGGATTCAAGATGGAGTGAATTTATGAGCAACGAAAACATCACGAAAGAAGAGATAACGGCCATTTTTCCGAAAGTCGCCGAAATCATGGCCGACGCGCTCGGCTGCGACGTGGAAAAAGTGAAACTCAATTCATCGCTGATCAGCGACCTCGGCGCGGAGTCCATTGATTTTCTCGACATTATTTTCCGGCTCGAACGCACGTTCAAAGTGAAAATCCCGCGCGGCAAAATCATCGAGGCCGCGCGCGGCGAACTTTCCGAATCTGCATTCGAGCAGGGCGGCCTGGTTTCCGACGCGGGAGTGGCGCGGCTGAAAACATTTCTGAACGAAGTTCCAGCCGATCGCTTCAAAACGCCGTTGAAGTCGGCAGAAATCCCGAAGCTGTTCACCGTCGAGACGTTTTGCAAAATGGTGATCCGCCAACAGCGCGCGACGGCGGCGGCGGGCGGCGCGAAGCCGGCTTGAACGGGCAGACCGGCATGGACGGACATTTTCGAGCATTCACTTTTGTGAACCGCATCACGGCGCTCCAGCCGGGAACTTCGGTTCGCGGCAATTATCTGATTCCGCCGGACATTGCCGATTTTCAGCAGTCGCTCGTCGGCGAGGCGGTTGGCCAACTCGCTGCGTGGGCGGCGATGGCGGCGGTGGATTTCAAATGCAGGCCGGTCGCCGGAATTGCCGGCCTGATCGAACTTCTCGCACCCGTCCGCCCCGGACAAACGCTCGAACTTTCCGCCGAACTCGAAAGCGTGGACATTGAGGCCGTCTCTTATCGTGGCGAGGCGAGCGCAAATGGAATTCCCCTGATCCGTCTGCAAAACTGCGTCGGCCCGATGATGCCGGTCGAAGAATTTGACGACCCGCAATTGCTTCGCGAACATTTCGCCGTGCTGTGCGGCAACGGTTCGGCAACTGGCGGTTTCGGCGGAATCCCACCGCTCGCATTTACGCGCAACGGCGGTGAGCCGGGAAAATCTGCGCGCGCCACGCTGCAAGTTTCCGCGTCCGCGCCGTTTTTCGCCGACCATTTTCCGCGCCGACCGGTTTTTCCGGGAACGCTGTTGATGAATTTGAATTTGCAGCTCGCCGCCGCGCTCGCCGCCGAAATTCCCGGACGCTGGAAATTGCGGACGGTTTCCGACTTGAAGCTGCGCTCGTTCATTCCGCCCGGCGAACAATTGGAACTCGAAGCGAAGCTTGGCGCTCGCACGGAAAATTCCGTCATCGTGATCGTGGAAACGCGCAAAGAAAAAAAACTTGTCGGCAGCGCGCGTGTGTCGTTCGCGCTTGGAGGAAATTCATGACGCCGCGCCGGAGAACCGCCATCACGGGCATCGGCATGGTCACGCCGGTCGGCAACGACGCGCGCACGACGTGGACGAACCTGCAGGCCGGACGCAGCGGCCTTGCGACCATCGGACATTTTGACGCCAGCGGTTTTCCCGTCCGCATCGGCGCGGAGGTGAAAAACTTTGACGCCGCAGCCGTCATCGGAAATCCAAAACTGCTCAAGCACTCCACCCGCTCGCATCGTTTCGCGCTCGCGGCGGCGCAAGAAGCATTTGCAGATGCGGGAATTCGCCCGTCCGCGTCCGACGGGCATCGCTGGGGTTTTTGCGCTGGCGCGGGAATGATGGGCGTTGATTACCGCGAACTGGAAACCGTCCAAAAATACTGCGCGCCGGACGGCGAATTTCAGCCGGACGGATTTCTCGCGGAGAATTTCCCCGCCGACCCCGTCGCGTTCTGCCGCAGCCAGACCAATTCTGGTCTTGCGCTGCTCACGCGGCATTTTGGGATTCGCGGCTATGCCACGGCCGTCCACACCGCGTGCGCCTCCGGCGGACAGGCGCTCGGCACCGCGTTGAAAGTGATGCGGCGCGGCCACGCAGATTTCATGCTGGCCGGTGGATTTGATTCCATGCTCAACCCAATCGGCCTTTCGGCGTTTTGTCTTTTGGGCGCGCTGTCCACCGACAACGACGCGCCCGAACGCGCGAGCCGCCCGTTCGATTTGACGCGGAATGGTTTTGTCCTCGGCGAAGGCGCGGCTTTTTTAGTCCTGGAGAATTGGGATTCGGCGCGGAAGCGCGGTGCAAACATTTATGCGGAACTGGCCGGCGATGGAAATTCTTTGAGTTGCTACCGCATCACCGATTCGCCGCCGGACGGCGACGGCCCGATCCAGGCTATCCGACAAGCGCTGGGTGACGCAGGGATTTCGCCGGAGTCAGTGGATTATGTGAACGCGCACGGAACTTCGACTTTGATGAACGACCGCAGCGAATGTGCCGCGTTGCGCGCCGTCATGGGAAATCACATCGGCAGCATGGCCGTGAGTTCGACAAAAAGTTGCATGGGACATTTGATCGCGGCGGCGGGTGCGGTCGAAGCCGCCGTCTGCGCACTGGCCATCCGTGACGGCATTGCGCCGGTGAATGCGAATTATACCCAGCCCGATCCCGACTGCAACGTGAACATCGTGCGCGAAAAATCCAGGCCGATGAAAATCCGCGCCGCGCTTTCAAATTCGCTCGGCTTCGGCGGCTCGAACAGCTCGCTCGTTTTCCGCCATCCCGATGAGGTGGACGCATGAACTCTCCGCGCAAAATTGTCATCACCGGACTCGGCGCCGTTTGCGGCGCGGGCAGGACTGTTGACGAAATTTTTGGCGCGATTGTCAACGGACGTTCCGCCATCGCGCCCATCACGCAGCTTGACGCGAGCCGCTGGCCGGTGCGCGTCGCCGCCGAGTGCAACGTGGAAAATAAAATTCTCGTGCCCGATCGCAAGCTGCACAAAAGCATTTCGCGCACGGACATTTTCGGGATTTACGCGGCGGAATCGGCCATCCAGCAATCCGGCCTGTCCGCGCATCGCGAAATGCTCGACGCGGCGGCGGAGATTCAATTCGACGACCGCAGCGGCATCTTCGCGGGTTCTGGCGGCGGAAATTACGGCTGCAATTATGATTTCTTTCAGGCCATGGCTGCTGCGAAAGGCGATTTGAAAAAATTCGGCGGGCATTTCGCCGAATCAGTCAACCCGATGTGGCTGTTGCGCAATCTGCCGAACAACGTGCTGTGCCACGTCGGCATCCGTCATAATTTCAAGGGTGCCAACGCCTGCATCACCAACCATTGCGTCGGCGGCGCGATGGCCGTTGCCGAGGCCGCCGCCGCCATCCGCGCGTGCGAGGCGGACCGTGCCGTCGCGGTCGGCCACGACACGCCGTTCGAGCCGGAAACTTTGTTTCATTATCAATGGCTTGGATTGATGTCGCCGGAAATGGTGCGCCCATTCGACCGTGACCGGAGCGGAACCGTTTTCGGCGAAGGCGCGGCGTCCGTCATGCTCGAAACGGCGGAAGACGCGGAGGCGCGTGGAGGAAAAATTTTCGGAGAATTTCTCGGATCCGGCTGCGCGACGGAAGCGACGGGCGTTCTCGACATCCGCCCGGACGGCGACGGTTTGAGCCGCGCAATCCAACTCGCGCTTGCGGACGCGGGAATTTCTCCCGGCGCAGTTGGCATGATCATCGCACACGGCAACGGCACGCACGCATCCGATGCGTCCGAGGCGTGCGCCATCCGCCGCGTGTTCGGCGAAAAAATTCCGCCGGTCACGGGCTTCAAATGGGCTTGCGGACATCTCATCGCCGCGTCGGGAATTCTCGATTTAGTTTTTGCGCTGACGTCGTTGAGCCAGAAAATTGTTCCCGGAATTGCCACGTTGAATTTGACCGACCCGGAATTCGCGCCGTTTCCAGTTTCAAAAAACCCGCAACAGCCGCGCAGCGACATCGCGCTCGTTCTCTGCCGTGGATTTGGCGGCATGAACGTCGCGCTGCTCGTGCGCGCCAATCCATGATGCCCGACGCCCCGCCCAATTCGCGCTGCGGGATTGACACGGTGGAAATTTCCCGCGTCGAGAAGCTGCTCGCCGGCCTGCCGCCGGAAGATCTGCTGAAATTGTTTTCGAAGCAGGAATTGCAGGACGCCGGAACCGGAATTGGACGAACCGCGAGTCTCGCCGCACGCTTCGCCGCGAAGGAGGCGTGCTGCAAATTGTTTCCGCGCGAAACGACTTTAGGACAGATTGAGCCTTCCGATTTCAGCGTGCGCCGCGACAATTACGGTGCGCCGCAAATTGTCGCGAGTCCGAAGGCGCAATCCGTTCTCGACCGTCATCGCATCGGTGCGATCCGCGTTTCGCTCACACACACGGAAACAAGCGCGTCCGCCGTCGCGATGGCCGGATTGCGCAAGACCGATGTTCCGTGGTTCGGGAAATTATTTTATCATTTGCTTCCGTATCGCCGTGCGCTAGTGCTGGAAAATTTCCGGCGCGTCTTTGGCGACACCTTGCCGGAGGACGAAATTCTCCGGCTCGCGCAGGCGTATTACGCGCATTACATCCGTTTCCTCGTCGAATTTATCCGGCTGCCTTTCATGTCGGCGGGAAAAAAGCAGTCCTACATCCGCGTCGAGAACATGGAATCGCCGCTGCGCGCGCACGAAAAAGGGAAGGGACTTATTTTTCTGACTGGACATTTTGGGAATTGGGAAGTGTCCACCGTGGCGGGCATCACACAGTTTCCGCAGTTCAAAGGCCAGCTTCATTTCGTGCGGCGACCGCTCAATCCCGAATGGCTCAACCGGTTCATCACACGCCGGTTTCGCCGCGCCGGTTTCGGCACCATCGCCAAGCGCGGCTCGCTCGACACCATTCTCAACCTGCTGGAGAGCGGCGCGGTTGTTGTCTATGTCTTTGACCAGCACGCAGCGAAGGGCGACGGCATCGCGGTTGATTTTTTCGGCCATCCGGCTGGCACGTTCAAAAGCCCCGCGCTGCTCGCCATGAGCACCGGCGCGCCCGTCATCCCCGCCTCAAGCTGGCGCGAACCCGACGGCACGCACGTCCTGCGCTTCGAGGAACCGCTGCCGCTCATCGAGCACGAAAACACGGGCGAAGCCATCCGCCAAAACACCCGCACCTACAACGCCGCGCTCGAACGGATGCTGCTCCGCCATCCCGATCAATGGATTTGGATGCACCGGCGGTGGAAATAAATTCCTCGCGAAAGTCGTCCGCAAATTGTCCAAGAAAGAACGCGCCGGATTGAAATGGTGGGCGGAAAAATACGTTGGCAACGGAGCTTACTGTTTGAAAAATAAAATCGGCATTGGCGGACCAACGCTTTCGAGCGAACATTAAGAATCTTTCTTGGATTTTCCACAGCGTTTTGCAAAGTAGAAAATTGCAAAAACTGCGAGAACAATTTCAATGGTGAAACAAACTCCATCGTTGATTCCAAGAGAAGCAACGAATCGATCTTCGGCTTCACGCATTTGCTGACCGTAAATAATTCGCAAAACGAACGAGGCAATTATCAATACAATGCCAAGCAAAAGAAGAATCTCAATCCAACGCATTTGCCATTTTGGGGACATAAACGTTTTTACAAACGGAGTTTCAGCAAAAGTTCTTCCACAGTCAAATTGTGATGAGCCGCCACGGGCTTGAGAACGCCTTTGACGAGCGTGCCGGTCTTGAGCGGCTTGTGGTTTGGAATCGTGACGTGATGTTCGCCGTTCAGTTGGGTTGAAAGACGCATATGCGAGCCGTCCTGACGATCAAATTGATAACCCAAAACGCGCAGGCTTTGACCAAATCGTCGCCGTGAACGTCCCGTGGAATTTTCACGTCGCAAGAACTTCGTCGCGCACGAAATGAAGCCGGATGACGGAAGGCATTTTTCCAGGAACGCCGTCGCCAAAATGACAGCGCACCGAGTCGCGCACCATCTCGTGCAATTCCTCAATGGTATCGCCTTGCGTGGCGATGGCGTGTCCAAGAGCAGTGGCAACGTAGCCGCCGTCCGCTTCGTCTTCCTGAACTTCAAAAATGATTTCGCTCACGGAAAAACATTATTCCGTCCGGCGATTTCGCGCAAGCTGGAACAATTTGAATCATCTCCGCAACATTCCCGGCAGGCCGCCGCCCATCTTGGCCATCATCTTCGACATCTTGCCCATTTTTTTCATCATCGTCTGCATCTGGAAAAATTTGTTCAGCATCGTGTTCAATTCCGTCACGCTCACGCCGCTGCCCTTGGCGATGCGGATGCGGCGCTTGGCATTGAGAAGTTCCGGGCTGCGCCGTTCCTTTGCCGTCATGCCGCAAATCATCGCCTCCATACGCTTGAATTCCTTTTCCTGCTTGCCGATGTCCATCTGCTTCAACGCCTCACCGCCGCCGGGCAGCATCTTCACGACGCTTTCGAGCGAGCCGAGCTTTTTCATCCCGCGCAACTGCTCCAGAAAATCCTCCAGCGTGAACTGGCCTTTGCGCATTTTTTCCTCCATGCGCTTTGCGTCGTCCTCGCTGACGGCTTCGGCGGCGCGCTCGACGAGGCTGACGACGTCGCCCATGCCCAAAATCCGCGATGCCATGCGTTCGGGATGAAACGGCTCGAATTCGTCCAGCTTTTCGCCCACGCCCATGAACTTGATGGGCTTGCCGGTGACGGCCTTCAGGCTCAATGCCGCGCCGCCGCGCGCATCGCCGTCCAGCTTCGTGAGGATGGAACCGGTGATGTTCAGCGCCTGATCAAAATGCGCGGCGACGTTCACGGCTTCCTGTCCGGTGGCGGCGTCGAGCACGAGCAGAATTTCCTGCGGCTTGACGAGGTCGCGCAGGCGAACGAGTTCCTCAACGAGCGGTTCGTCAATCTGCAACCGGCCGGCGGTGTCGAAAATCAGAATGTTTCGTGAATTCGCTTTCGCAAAATCCAGAGCCTCGCGTGCGATTTTCAAAACATCCGTTTCGCCGCGCTTCAGAAAGACAGGAACCTCGATTTGTTTGCCGAGCGTTTCCAGTTGGTCCATCGCCGCCGGGCGATAAACGTCCGCCGCGACGAGCAACGGCTGGCGTCCCTGTTTTTGAAGCAATCGCGCGAGCTTGCCGCTGGAAGTTGTTTTGCCGGAGCCGTGCAGGCCGGCCAACAAAATGGAACTTGGATTTCCGTCGAGCTTCAGCGCCGAGTTTTGCGAGCCGAGCAGTTCAACAAGTTCGTCGTGGATGATCTTGATGATTTGCTGGCCGGGCTGGACGCTCGCGACGACTTCCGCGCCAAGCGCCTTGGTTTTGACGCGCTCGATGAAGTCGCGCGCTACCTTGAAATTCACGTCCGCTTCCAGCAGCGCCATCCGCACTTCGCGCAGGGCGTCACTGGCGTTGGACTCGGAAATTTTTCCGAGGCCGCGCAGGTTGCGGAAGGCGTTCTGGAGCTTGGTGCTTAAGGAATCGAACATCCGCCCAGCTTAAATCAAATGGTGCGCACGCACAATTTTGGATTTCAGCCGCCGTGAATTTCTGGAAGCGTCCGAGAATCCTGAACTTTGAACTTGAGCGGATTCAAAAGGCGTGGCTTACTGTGCGACCGCGCAACGGTCGGTAGGTTACCCAAGTGGCCAACGGGGGCAGACTGTAAATCTGCTGGCTTACGCCTTCGATGGTTCGAATCCATCACCTACCACCACTCTTTCTTTTCAGGAGAAACAGGGGTTTTGTTCAAATAAATCAATGGTTTTCACTGCATTGCCGTTTTTAGCCTCTGCGTTTTGGTGCTTTTGTTGCCTCTTGCGTTCCCGTCCTGTTCGATGCGGACAAGCGGTCGCGTAAAAAATGCCGGACGTCCACCCGCTTCCGCCTGTCTTCCAGTTCAACCGCCCGCCATCGCGCCCACGATGAGGAACGGTTCCGCGCCGCTCACAACCTCGTCCGGCAATGGCGTCTCCGGCGGTTCGAGCGACACATCTTCCTTGCACGCGAAGAACCGGATGAACGGACGGCGTTTCAACGTGCCGTGGTCGCGGATTGTCCCTTGCAAAACAGGAAATTTATTTTCCAGTGCGTCCACTACGGCACGAATCGTGACCGGTTCCGCGACTTCCAATTGCACCTCGCCGGCCACACGCGCGAGATTGCACAGATGAAATGGCAGCACGACGCGGATCATGGCAGCGTTTGCACCTCGACGGAATAAACCGCCGGCAAATCGCGGACGATGGCGTTCCACGAATTGCCGCCGTTGGCCGAGCAATAAACCTGCCCGCCCGTCGTGCCGAAATAAATGCCGCACTTGTCGAGCGAGTCCACGGCCATCGCGTCGCGTAGCACGTTCACATAACAATCTTTTTGCGGCAGACCCTTCGTGAGCGCCTCCCATTCGCCGCCGCCGGTCTTGCTCCGATAGACGCGCAATCTTCCGTCCGGCGGATAGTGCAGGGAATCGCTCGTGATGGGCACAACGTAAATCGTTTCCGGCTCATTGAAGTTCACATCAATCGGAAAGCCAAAATCCGTCGGCAGATTGCCGCTGACTTCCTTCCATTGTTCGCCGGCGTTGTCCGTGCGCAACACGTCCCAATGCTTCTGCATGAACAGCACATCTGGTTTCGACGGATGCAGCGCGATGCGATGGACGCAGTGGCCGACTTCCGCGTCCGGGTCGGGCAGTTCAAAATTGGATTTCAATCCGCTCGTGATCGGCTTCCAGGTTTTGCCGCCGTCATCGGTGCGGAAGCAACCGCCCGCCGAGATGGCGATGTAAATCCGCTTCTCGTTTTTCGGGTCGAGCAAAATTGTGTGAACGGCCATTCCGCCCGCGCCGGGCTGCCAGAGATTTCCTTTTGTTTTCCGCAAGCCGGAAAGCTCCTGCCACGTTTTGCCGCCGTCGGTGGTTTTGAAGATCGCCGCGTCCTCCACGCCGGCATAGGCCGTATCCGGGTCGGTGAGCGACGGCTCAATATGCCACACGCGTTTGAATTCCCACGGATGCTGCGTGCCGTCATACCATTTATGCGTGCCGGCGTTGCCCTCATAAACGAACTTGTTGCTCTCGCCTTTTGGAAAACCGCCCGGGCCTTTCAATTCCTCCGCGCTGCTGCCGGGCGTGTTCCACGTTTTGCCGCCGTCATCAGAACGCTGGATGATCTGCCCGAACCAGCCGGACGATTGCGACGCGTAAATCCGGTTTGGATCAACCGGCGAACCTTTAAGATGATAAATCTCCCAGCCCGCGAAATGCGGGCCGCTGACTTTCCAATCCTTGCGCTTGCCATCCGCCGTCAGGATGAACGCGCCCTTCTTCGTGCCGACCGATACCCGGATTTTGCTCATAACTTTCTTCTGTTTTGATTTGCGTTTGGTGTTCGTGCGTCAGGCATGATATGCCCGATTCAAGGTTTTGTTGTCAAGTGTTCAGCAATCCGTTCCAAACTTGATGTCATGCCCATCTCAAATCCGCCGATAAATTTACTTGCCTCGGCGGCCGTCATCGTGACGTGCGAGTGGATTTTATTTTTGTTTTGCCGCTCATCGGATGTTCCGCCCCGTTCAACGCGCGCATCACGTCATAAATTTTTCCATCAGACCGCGCGTCCCATTCGCAAACCGGATTCGTGAACCCGCAGCGCCGGCAGGACATCCCGCGAGTGATGGAGATTGCAAATGGATCCGGACTGGAAATTCTGCAGCCGCCCGGTTTGCGGTTTTAATTCTTCTCTGTCGTGTCCGCCGGCGGAGCGTGTTTGATGAACTTGTCGGCCCAGGCGATGAAATACTTCATGTTTGAATAGTCCTCGTGTCCGCCGTCGTGCTGGCGCCAGGCAAGTTCGCCGTCCAACAGGCCGGTGTTGACGGGCGGCATTTTGGCAACGTGGTAATCGTTGGTGTCGCCGATGCCCCGCGCCCCCAACAAGCGGAACACCGCGCTGGCATCAACGGTGGCCATGTAACTGCCTTGATGGTCGAGCCAGTTGGCGTCGCCGCGTTCCGGCAGACCGTAACTGATGAACGTGAGCCGCGGCGCGCACAAGGCGATCAACTCATTGGAGTCAACCGGCAGGTCGCCGGCGTTCTTGGTGCCAAAGGAGGATTTTGCGGCTCCATATTTCAGGAAATTGCCGGCCATCCAATGATATTCTCCCGTGCCGGTAAGATTTTCCACGGCTTCGCCAAAATTGCGGCGATGCGGCTTGGCTCCGCCTTCGCCGGAGGAACCCACCAAGGCCATGGCAAATCGCGGCTCGAAAGCCAGCGTCACCAGTGCCGCTTTGCCGTAACGCGACACGCCTTCGATGCCGACGTGTTTGGCGTCCACCGTCGGATCGGTTTCAAGATAATCCAGGCCTCGTGCCGCGCCCCAGGCCCACGCCCGCAACGCGCCCCAGCCGTCCGGCTTGCGCGGCTGGCCTTTGTTGACGAGGCCGATGATGCCCTTGGTCAGTCCAGCGCCGTTGTCCGCCTGGATGCTCGCAGGATTGATCGTCGCATAGCCCCAGCCATCGGCAATCAACATCTCCTGCGAACTCGGGCCGGACGGTGCCGGGCCGCCAAATCCTCCAAAAGGATTCGCCGGTTCCGGCTCGCCAGCTCGCCTTGGAAGACCGCCGCCGCCAAACATCATCAGCATCGGCACCGGGCCTTTGACCTTCGCCGGTGTGACGACTGTCATTTGGATGGCCACCTTGATGGCGGGACAGGCCGAATTATCCACATGCCCGACCAGTTGCCTGGCGATGACCGGAATGTTACCCACCACGCGATCCGTCGCCTGCGTCGTGATTGTCCAGGTGACTGCTGAAACATTTTTAGGCACACGCCCGGTGACTTCGCGCTCGAAATCCTCCACGATTTCCGGCCGCCGCTGCTTCCACCACGTTTCCGGCGTCGTGACTTCCTGCCCGTTTTTCAAAGTCAGCGCGTCGGGGTAATCCGGGAACGGATTTGCCTTGGCCTGATCATAATTGGCGGCGTTCGGCACGCCGACGTTTCCGCTCGGACCGGGACGCAATTCGGTGATACCCAGTTGGTCCATCATGTTTTGATGATCCTGCGACGCGGACCAGTTCAACGGAGCCGGCGTGGCATTGGTGTTCGCAGCGGAATCGGTCTGGGCGGGGAGGGAATCGGCGGCAATCACCAATGCGAGGACGACGACGAAACAGCGGGGAAAATTAAGGAATGTGCTGGTGTGGTTCATAGGTTTGAAGATAGAAGTAATGCAATTTCACGCAGACGCAAACCAAAATATGGAACTTCTGCAACCCCGGACATTTTCGAGGTTTGTCCCTTTGGGCAGGCAATTCGATGCCCGTGACCGGAGACAGCAAAACACTTCAGAATGCAAGGCGCCACCGCCGACCGCACGAGCGGAATTAAATGCCCGCGAATGGGCGCTTTAACAATGCAACCGCCGCTGACCGGTTCAGGTTCGTGGCAGGATTTCAATCCCGCTGATCTTGGGATTTTCCACGTTGGGCGTGAACGTGATGTTTAATTTGCCGTCGGTCACTTCCACATTGACGCTTTCAACATAGGCTTTATCGAAACCGCCGGCTTTGACCCAGATGTCGAAATCCTTGAACTCATGCCCCTGGACATTGAAGGAGAAAACCCGCTGGCCGGCGTCGGTAATGCCCGAGTAAACCTCCGCAAAATGAAGTTTCACGATGTATTTGCCGTTGGGAACGGCAAAGTTGTAGGCCGTCATCCCGTATCGTTCCGTCTGATAAATCGCGGAGTCTGGGGTGTTGGTGATGACTGCGTCGTCCACTCCAAATGTGTCGCCATCGGCGGAACCTTCGTCCGCAAGCCATACATTGCCTTCGGAATCCGTCAATTTATCGGTCGCGCCGCAGTCAATGCGAACCGGCGGGGTCACCACAACCGGAGCTGTCGGCGGAGCTGCGGGCGCGGCAGTTGCGTCCGGTGCCGGAGTCGCAACCGGAGCTGGCTCAGCCGCTGGCGCCGGGGCTGCCGGTGCAGCGGCGGATGTGGCGGGACTTGTGGAAGCCTGCTCATTGGCCGGTTTGCAGCCGGTTATTAAAGCAACGGCCAGTATGCAAGCAAAACAACCGGCCCATTTCTGCGTCAGGCGATTTGTGTTTGTCATAAATTTTCTTTGGAATCAGTGGATTTCTGTTACGCCTGCTAAAATCTGGTGAAACCAAAAAATCAGGAGCCGTCACGTTGAGCGGTTCGGTAAGATGCTGCGTGGCGCATGACGGCAAAATCTGTAGCCACCGCCGGACCGCCCGCGCGCGCTGGAGATTGCGAAAAACTTCGGGCTGGAATTCCTGCCGCCGCGTGGCGCGTGAATTTAAGGTGACTGGTTGAAAGATTGGGCGATCCGAATAAGAAACAATCTTCGCATCGCATCATAGCCGCGCTCATTCGGGTCTTCGAGATTGGCATACAACCAGTAATGAGGGTCATGCCAATCATAGTTGGCTCTCCAGAACTGTGTGCAATGAATTCCATGACCTAAAAAAGCCGTGTGAATGTCAACGGCATGAACATTCGGATGTTTTTGAGCACAGTGCGAAATTGCATCATTGTAAGCGTTGAGAATTGGCTCGGCATCTTTCCACGCCGGCAAGCGGGCTCGCGTTGTATCGCCGACTCCATCCGTCGGGTCAAAAATAGTTGCCAGATAAATTTGGCATCCGCCGGGAAATTTAGATTCAATTTGCCGGATCACTAATTCGATTCGTTGCTCAAAGTTACTAATCCACGGTTTTGCTTCGTCCAGCGTCGCTCCATACATCGCTTGTTCGCGAGGCGGAGTCCGTCCGTAATTATGAATCAAATCATTTCCACCCGTGGTAATCACAACAATGCCGAGAGTATTGGAATCTGCTTGCGTTAAATGCGGCAGTTCCTGCTCCAAAAGTTCCATCGAAGTGCTGCCGGAAATGGCAAGATTGGTAAATGCAAGTTTGGGAAAAACTTTTATCAGACAAATTCCTTTCATGTCTTGAAACTCGTCTGCGGGATTTTGAACCAATCGGTCGAAATAAGAATATCTCTTCCTCGCACCAAAACCAGCAGTCACGCTGTCTCCGAATCCAACAAATAAAACAGGCCGGTTAGTCCATTGCTTTGAAAATGTTTCGCCCGAAACCATCGAACCTGCTGGGCCGCTTCCAACCGGAATACTAAACCAAAAATAAGGACAGGCGGATGCCGCAATGACCAAAATAAATCCCGCCGCAAAAAATATTCGCAGGCGATTTCGTTTCATTTGAACAGTTGATTGATTTTCGCCTTCACCGCTTCATCCATCTTGATGAGCGGCGGCCACGCGCGTTTGAAACCTTCGCCGAGAATTTTCTTCGTCGCGTCAATGCCCAGCTTGCTGCCGCTGGCGATCTCGCTCGTCGCGTGGTCGAGCACATCGGACGGGCCTTTGGTAAAGATGCTGTCGCGCTGCGGATCGGTGTTGGCCGTGAGATGGAACAGCACTTCGCTCGTGTTATGGACGTTCACGCCCGCGTCCACCACCACGATGTATTTCGTGAACATCATCTGCCCCATGCCCCAAAGTCCGTGCATGATTTTGTAAGCCTGCATCGGGTAAGTTTTCTTGATGCTGACGAACACGAGGTTGTGGAACACGCCTTCCGCCGGCAGCGCGATGTCCACGATTTCAGGAAAATTCATTTTGAAGATCGGCAGAAAAATTTTCACGCTCGCCCCGCCGATGTAAAAATCTTCCATCGGCGGAATGCCGACAATCGTCGCCGGATAAACCGCGTCTTTGCGATGCGTGATGGCCGTGACGTGAAAAACCGGATACGGTTCAGGCAACGTGTAATAACCGGTGTGATCGCCGAACGGTCCTTCTTCGCGCAACGGCTCGGTCGGGTCCACGTAACCTTCGATGACGAAATCGGAATTTGCCGGAACTTCCAAATCGTTCGTCTCGCACTTGATCAGCTCGACGGATTTTTTACGGAGATAACCGGCGAGTAGAAATTCGTCCAAGCCGTCCGGCAACGGCGCGGTTGCGGCGAAAGGAAACATCGGGTCGCCGCCGATGAAAATGCTGACAGGCATTCGCGTGCCGGTTTCGTAATAACGTCGCCCGTGCCGCGCGCCGACTTTTTGCAATTGCCAGTGCATGCCCGTCGTGCGCTCGTCGTAAATCTGGATGCGATACATGCCGACATTACGTTCGCCCGTATCGGGGTCGCGCGTCACGACACAGGGCAACGTGATGAAACGTCCGCCATCGAGCGGCCAGCATTTTTGAATCGGCAAATTTGCCAAAGTTGCAGGTTGCAGGTTGAAAGTCGAAGGCTCATTAACGCTCGGAGCTTTCGGCCAACTTTGGACTTTGGACTTTGGACTCTCGACCAAATGAATCACTTCCTTGCACGCGCCGCTTTTTACAATTTTCGGTTTCGCGTGACGCAATTCAAATGCTTGTCCCAATAATTTTATCGCTTCGCGAAAACTTTTCGGCGGCTTGGCTTTCATCAGCGCGCCGAGTTCGTTCGCTATTTCTTCAACGGAATTTGCGCCCATGCTCATGGCCATGCGCTTGTGCGAGCCGAGTGTGTTGATGGCGAGTGGAAATGGCGAGACAATGCCGTTGACGGTGGGCTGCTCGAACAACAGCGCCTTGCCGCCGCCGGGCAATTTCATTTCGCGGTCGGCGATCTCGGTGATTTCCAATTCCGTCGCGACGGGTTGCGAAATTTTTTTTAATTCGCCTGCGCGGTCGAGCGCGTTGACGAAATCGCGAAAGGAATCAAAAGCCATACGCGTGTGAGACTAACTGAAAAAACTTTGGCGAGCAATGCAGGGAAATGTTTCGTCTTTTTGGTGGTTGACATCTTCCCGATTAAAGAGACATTGCTCCTGACTGCGTCAGGAGCGACGTTGCGAGTTTAACGGCGGTAAAATACCTTTGTGAAAATCATCCTTAAGCAGATGATGCCGATTCTGGCCGTGCTGTTGCTGGCGGCCGCCAGCGGTTCGGCGCAGGTTCTTTCTCCTGTGTATAGTTTCGATAACGAGACCAATGATCTTACTCACAACGCGGGACTTTTGTTGTCCGGCAACACGCTTTATGGGACGGCATTGGGGTCGGTTTACAGCGCGAGCCACGGCAGGGAAGGGGGAGATCCCGCTTTGTCCGGCGCCGTGTTCAAACTGAGCACTGACGGCAAGGGCTTCACGAATTTTTACATTTTCAGCCCGGTAGATGGAAATTCGATGACCAACACCGATGGGGCTAATTCGGCCGCACAATTGGTCTTGTCCGGCAATACGCTGTATGGAACAGCGGAAAATGGCGGCTTTTACGCCAAAGGAACAGTTTTCGCGATCAACACCGATGGCACGGGTTTCACGAATCTTTACAATTTCGGCGCATCCGGCACCAATGACGGGGCCATCCCGTCTGCGGGTTTGGTTTTATCGGGCAACACGCTCTATGGGGCGACCGGAGAAGGAGGCAGTTCGGGAAACGGCACCATATTCGCCATCCATACTGACGGCACAGGTTTTACGAACCTCTATAATTTCGCCGATGGCGGCGGTTCCGGGCGTTCCGGGGGGATGAGGTCCAATTTGATTTTGTCCAACAATATCCTGTATGGGACGACGTCTACAGGCGGCAGTGCGGGGAATGGCACGGTGTTCGCCGTCAACACCGACGGCACAGATTTTACAAACTTGCATAGTTTCAACGGCAGCGACGGCGCGGGTCCGTCCGCCGGTCTGGTTTTATCGGGCAGCACACTTTACGGGACGACGGCGGGGCACAACATCACTTTTAATGAGGGCACGGTGTTCGCCATTAACACAGACGGCACGAGCTTTGCCACGCTCCATACGTTTGCGCAGCCGACTTACGAAGTGTCCGGAGTTTACACCAATGCGGACGGAGCCGGTCCCGTTGGGAACCTGATTTTGTCGGGCAGCACACTTTATGGAGCGACGCAGCTCGGCGGCACCAACGGTTTCGGGACGATGTTCGCGCTGGACCTGTCGGTTGCGGCTCCGACGATTCAATTCACCGCCAGTCCGACGAACGGCGTGCCGCCGATGTCGGTTCAATTCAGTTCTCCAGCCGTTGACGCTGGCGGCAATGCCATCCTCGCCTGGAACTGGAATTTTGGCGATGGCTCAAACAGCATTGTGCAAAATCCAACGCACGCTTACAGCAACGCCGCCACTTTCTTTCCCACTCTGACCTGCGTCAATAATAATGGCGATACCGTCAGCGGTTCCGGTCCGGCCATTATAACGGCCTATCCACGCTCGATACTCAACGGCGGATTTGAAGCCGGAACTTTCACCAATTGGACGAAAGCTTACGATTACAGTGCTGTCTCCACCGGTTCCACGTATGCACTTTTGGGCAAGTATGGGGCCGCATTGGAGACCGGCGGAACGATGGGCTTTCTTTCGCAAACGCTGGCCACGGCTCCTGGAGCAGTTTATTTAATCTCGTTTTGGCTGGACAGCCCCCGCAATTACACTGTTACCAATGACTTTCAGGTGTCATGGAATGGAAACGTGCTCCTCGATAAAGCCAATCTTCCTGCCATCGGCTGGACGAACATTCAGTTGACGGTGACGGCGACGGCAACCCTCTCGACGCTTCAGTTCGGATACCTGAACGGCTACTTCTATTTCGGTCTGGATGACGTCACCGCCTCGTCACCGCCGCAACCGCCCGGCATGATTCAGTTCACCGCCAGCCCGGCCAGCGGCATACTGCCGCTGGCCGTTCACTTCAGTTCTCCAGCCGTTGATGCCGGCGGTAATACCATCCTCGCTTGGATGTGGAAGTTCGGCGATGGCTCCAACAGCATCGAGCAAAATCCAACCCACACTTACACCAACGCCGCCACTTTCTTTCCCACTCTGACCTGCATCAATAGCAACGGCAGCACGGTCATTGGTTCCGGTCCGGCCATTACCGTGGAATATCCGCGCTCGATTCTCAACGGCGGATTTGAAACCGGAACTTTCACCAATTGGACGAAAGGGCGCTATCGCGATTACACTGTTGTCTCCACCGATTCCAAGTATGCACATTCGGGCACGTATGGGGCTGCATTGGAGTCAGACGGGCCGATGGGCTTTCTTTCGCAAACGCTGGCCACGACTCCCGGAGCGGTCTATTTAATCTCGTTTGGGCTGGATAGTCCCTACGATACCGACGCCACTGATTTTCAGGTGTCATGGAATGGAAACGTGCTCCTCGATAAAACGAACCTTACTGCCATCGGCTGGACGAACATTCAGTTGACGGTGACGGCGACGGCAACCCTCTCGACGCTTCAGTTCGGATACCTAAATTACTACGGCTATTTCGGGTTGGATGACATCAGCGTCTCGTCGTCGCAACCACTCGGCATCGCCGGCTTCAACCTGGTCGGCGCGAACCTGGTGCTCAACGGCACTGGCGGGCTGTCCAACAGGACCTACTATGTGCTGATGGGCACCAACTTGACAGAGCCATTCAACCAGTGGACGCCGGTGGCGACCAACGTGCCGGGCGCGGACGGGAATTTCAACATCACTGCAACCAACGCGGTGGATTCCAAAGGGCCAGGGCGGTTCTACATTCTCCAGTTGCAATGATTTGTTTATCGTCTTTGCACCAAGACGAACAAGGCATGGCTTGACTTATTTCGGCAGCAAATCGGCCACAAGCAACTTTTCTTCCTTCAATTCGTTTTCCGTCGCGATAATTTTTGATTTGCTGAATTCGTTGAGCGAGACGTTTTGGACGATTTCCCATTTCTTGCCGTCGGTGCGGATCGGATAACTGAAGATCAAGTTTTTCTCGATGCCATAATCGCCGGGCGAGCAAACCGCGACGCTGAACCAGTCGCCGGGTTTCGTCGGCGTGGTGAGATTGCGGACGGTGTCCACGACGGCGTTCGCCGCGCTCGCCGCGCTGGAAAGTCCGCGCGCCTTGATGATGGCCGCGCCACGTTGTTGCACGGTGGAAATGAATTCGCCCTTGAGCCACGCTTCGTCCTTGATGACGCTCGTGACGGGCTGGCCGGAAATTTTTGCGTTGAAAAAATCAGGATACATCGTCGCGCTGTGATTTCCCCAAATCGCGAGGTTGCTGACGGCGGTCACGTCCACATTCGCTTTTTTCGCGAGTTGCGTCTTGGCACGGTTTTCGTCGAGCGCGGTCATGGCAAAAAAACTCTCCTTCGGCACGCCGGGCGCGTTGTTCGCGGCGATGAGTGAATTGGTATTGCACGGATTGCCGACGACGAGCACGCGCACGTCGCTCGCGGCGTTCTTGGCAATGGCATTTCCCTGGCCGGTGAAAATTTTTCCGTTGATGCCGAGCAAATCCTTGCGTTCCATGCCAGCCTTGCGCGGCACGGCACCGACGAGCAACGCCCAGTTCACGCCTTTGAAACCTTCATCGAGATTGGAGGTCGGCACGAGACCTTTGAGCAGCGGGAAGGCGCAGTCGTCGAGTTCCATGCAGACGCCGTGCAGTGCGGCCATGGCTTTTTCGTCGGGCACTTCGATGAGGTGCAGGATGACGGGTTGATCCGGACCGAAGGCGGCACCGGAAGCAATGCGGAAGAGAAGTGAATAACCGATCTGACCGGCCGCGCCGGTGACAGCGATACGAATGGGAGTCTTGTTCATAATTGTAGCTTGATTGTAATTCCTAATTTGAATTCCACGCAAGTGCGGAACAAGGTTGAATTGCGAATGCAGTCGATTAGAAAAATGATTTTATCCTGAACGACCTGATTTCATTGGAGAAAATTTTGCCGTTGAAAAAATTGCTTGGAAATTTTTTTATTCCGCGCAAAACTGAACTGTTCTTTGAAACCGGCGGGACAGTTTCCGCCAAATCGCAGTCAAATGTCTGGGAACCCGGTGTGAATCCGGGACGGTTGCGCCACTGTAACGGCTACAATTTCCAATGCCACTGTTCGCAGGAACGGGAAGGCGGAATGAGGTTCGATGCCGAAGTCAGGATACCGGTTTGATTGCACTCGTCGGCCCCACGTTCGGGGCGCTTCTCCGCAAAGAGAAGGATGAGGCCAGTCCGCCCAAACCATTTTTGGGCGGCTCGTCGAATTTCCTCCATTCCTCGTTTGCGAAGTCTGGAGGTTTTTTTATTTTC
>DATCDZ010000014.1:0-9304 GCA_036510395.1 Verrucomicrobiia bacterium | reverse complement strand
ATAAACATTTCCGTTCGGCTTCTTCACGATACCGGGAGACCAATGAACGCCCACAACGCCCGAATTGTTCCGGCGTGTTTTCCTTCCTTTGCTCGACATTTTCGGCGGCAACTTTGGCAACATTTCTTTAACCCACTTTCGGCCTGCACGCGTTGCCTTTGCCCAACTGCCATATTCTTTCAAGCTGAAGTGTGCTTGGTGCATTTCTTTCTGGCGCATCACGCGCGCCATCACGCATTTTTCTTTTGTGTTCTTTGTGAGATACATATTTGTCCTTTCATTTATTTTTTCATTTTATCCCCGCCAGCCTTTCCTTCCAGATTTTGTAAAGCTCCACGGTGGCGCGGACGTCGCGCAGGCAGTATTCGGCGATGTCGCGGAATTTTCCGGCGGCCAGCAGCGCGCCCACGTCCATGCCGGTCACGCCGTGGCTCTTGGGCGATTCGATGCCGAAGGCTTTGCAGTAAAAATCCAGGTTGAACCGCCGCGCCGCGCCGTCGCGCCCGCTCACGCTGTAAAAAGTGAATTGCTCCGCGAGGTCGCAGTGCGGGTCGGTAGCGTAACGGTAGCCGAGCCAGTTTTTTTTCGAGATGGGCACGTTCAAAATCGCCGAGCGCAGATAAATGAACGGCACATCGAAGCCGCGTCCGTTGAAGGTGACGACGGAATTAAAATTTTTCGCCGCGTCCCAAAATTGCGCGAGCAGTTCCGTCTCGTCCGCGCAGGGAATGAATTTCACCGGCGCATTTTCTTCTTCGACTTCCTCAAAATCTTCCGCGACGAACAGAGTCTGGCCGCGCTGCGTCTCGGCGTTGAGCATGGCGATGCAAACAACTTGCGACGTGAACGGCCATAACGACATGAAGCGTGTGATTTCCTCACGTTTGGCGTTTTTGGAAATTTCATCGCCGAGCTTTTCCGTCTCGCGGAAAAGATATTCCTGCTGTGCTTCGTCGAAATTTTCGAGCGGCAGCGCGGTGGTCTCAATGTCGAAAACGAGCGTGGCCATAATGTTTATGGCTGGGAAATCTGCCGGTTCACTTTCTGCAAAGTTTCCAAAACCCGTTGAAAATCCGCTGCGCTCAGAAGTCCAAGTTGTTTCTGAACGAGTTTCTTTTCCAGCGTCGCCAGTTTGTGCAGGCGGACAAATGAAGGCGCTTTCAACCCGGCTTTGACCCAATCCTCGAGTTCGCAGTCAAACGGCGAATCGGAAGGTTGGGTGGTGATGCGCGCGAGCAACAAATCGCTGTCGCCGCTGTCGAGGAGAACCAAGGCCGGACGTTTCTTCGCTGAAGTCCCGTCCGTGAACGGAAAATTTATCAAAATCACCGCGCCCGTTCGGAAGTCAGCCACGCTATTCCTTGTCGTAGATCGCGTCGCCGGGCGCGTAGCCGTTGAGGAATTGCGCCGCGGTCAGGCGCGCCCAGTCGGCATCATCCGTGGCGTCGGAAGGATACAGCAAAATCACCCGCACGTTTTTTGCGTGCGGCAATGTGTCGGCGAGATGACGCGGCACGGGCAGTTCCCCTTGCTCGGTGACTTCGGACATGAATTCGACCGCTTGCATGAGGCCAAGATACGACCGGCTTCAAAAACTGACAAGCGGCAAAACGAACTCCAAGCTTGCCTTCCGAATCGCGCCAGTGGCAACTTGCTCGTTCTCGAACTGAAAATCGTTCCGCATGGACACGAACCGCCAACCCGAATCGGACGACGCCAAACTGCGCGAGCGGCTGGAGGAATTTCTGCGCCGCTCCCGCGACCTCGAGTCGGTCACGCAGGCGCCGGCCAATTTGCCGCGTGTGAAGGAGCCGTCGCGTCCGCCGCTGCCGCTGCACGAAACGTTCCTGCCTGGCTCGATTCTCACCACGCTCTTCCGCAATCCCAAGACCAGCCGCACCGTTTCGTTCAAGGCCGAGGATTTGACCGAGCTGGACGGCATGACGGCCGATTACCTACTGAATTTTTACCAGTCGCAATCGCTGTTTTCGTCCGACGACGCCACGCGCCTGCGCAACAGCATCGAGTCGCATTCGCGGCAGGTGTTTCAATTGATGCGCCACGCCGACTGGCGCGCGTCGGTGTTCAATTACGAAACCGCCAAGGAGGAAGCCATTCTGCGCAGCCTGCTGCAACTGCGCCTGCTGATCGAATGTGTGCAAATTCTTACGCCGCCGCTGATGACGGTGAAACGCATCGAGGACGAGGAATTCGATTTGATTGACAACCTCCACAGTCTGCTGCGGCTGCTGACGCTGGCGTTGTGGCAGCGGCTGGCCACCGACGGCTCGAACTTGCAGGCTTATGGCGCGCTGTCCATTTGCATCGCGGGCCTGGCCGCGAAAGCGGACGACGCGCTGGCGTTGATTGAATCCGGTTACGCCGCCAGCAACGGCAACACCGATGCGTTCACGAAATGGTTTGAGAAAGGCGGACGCCGCGCAATGGAACGCGTGGAAACGATGTTGCAGCCGGTGGACAAATACGGGCTGGACGAAATTTTCGGATTGTTCACGCGCCACACGCTGGATCTCGGTTTGCAGCCGGTGACGATTGAATTTGTCCGGCAGACGTTGCAGACGCTCGTGATGACGCTCGCGAACATGGATCATGAAATGTCCGCCGCCTGCCGCCGCCGTTCCGCCGTCGTCTCCGCGCAGTTCACCGAAGTCTCGCGCCAATACGCCGTGGACTTCACCGTGCGCGCCGCCGATCCCGGTGTCAGCGAGGAAGACCTCGCCGCTATTTTCAAAGAACTGGACGCGCTGGTCGGCCTCGATCCGGTGAAAAACGAAGTTCATCGCGCGACGAATTTTGCGCGGATGCAGGTGCTGCGCCGGCAACAGAATTTGCCCGTCGTGCAGGCGAGTTTGCACAGCGTTTTTTTCGGCAATCCCGGCAACGGCAAGACCACCGTCGCGCGGCTGATGGGCCGCATTTACAAATCGCTCGGCCTGCTCCGGCGCGGCCACGTCGTCGAGCGCGACCGCGGCCGGCTCGTGGCTGAATACGTCGGGCAGACGGCGGTGCGCACGCACGCGATGATTGATTCGGCGCTCGACGGCATTTTATTCATTGACGAAGCCTACTCGCTCGCCGGGCGCGGCGCGGAGGATTTTGGCAGCGAAGCCATCGAGACATTGCTCAAACGGATGGAAGACGACCGCGACCGGCTCATCGTCATCGCCGCCGGTTACAACGAGCCGATGAAGCAATTCATCGCGTCGAATCCCGGCCTCGAATCGCGCTTCACAAATTATCTCAACTTTCCCGATTACGCGTCGGCGGAACTGGCGGAAATTTTCCATCGCATGGCCGCGCAAAGCGGACTCGTCTGCTCGCCGGAAACGGAGAAAAAAGTTCTGGCCATCTGCAACCGCCTGCACGCCGCGCGCAACACCCAATTCGGCAACGCGCGCGAGATGCGGAACCTGTTCGAGTCCGCCGTGCGCAATCAAAGCACGCGGCTGGTCGCCAGCGGCCAATGCGACCGCGACGCGCTGACCAAGCTTTTGCCGGAGGATTTGCCCGCCGAATTTGCCAGCGGAATGCCCGCGCCATCGGAAACCAAGCCGGCTTCATCGCGGATTGCACCGAGAGCGGGTTGAAAATTACAAAACTGGCTCGGCAATCAAATCGTAGTCCGTGTGGCCGATGATTTTGACCCGGGCGAATTCGCCGATGGGCAATTTGCCGCGAACATAAACCCGGCCATCAATGTCCGGCGCGTCGGCTTCGCCGCGAGCGACCAGAAAGTGACGAGCGGCGGATGGTGAGTGACGGGTTTCGGCTTCGCGGATCAAACCATGTTCCCATGACGAAACGCTTGCGGACTGCAATTGTTCCGCGTCGGCCTTGCCTTCGACGAGGACTTTGATTTCGCGGCCAACGAAGGATTCGGAAACCTGCCGGGCGATTTTGTGTTGCGCGGTCATGACGAGTTCGCGCCGTTGCTTTTTGACCTTGTCGGGAATTTGCCCGGCCATTTTTCCGGCAAGCGTCCCGTCTTCCTGCGAGTAAATGAAAACGCCAAGCCGCTCGAATTTTGTTTCGCGGACAAAATCCAGCAGCGTCTGAAAACTCGCCTCGGTCTCGCCGGGAAAACCGACGATGAAGGTCGTCCGCAGCGCGATGCCGGGAATTCCTGCACGGATTTTCTTGATGAGGTCAACGATGTATTTCTGCGAGGTTTCGCGGCGCATCCGTTCGAGCATGTTTTCGTGGATGTGCTGGAGCGGGATGTCCACATAGCGCGCTACTTTTTTGCACCCGGCGATGGTCTGAATCAATTCGTCCGTCCAATGCGCCGGATGCGTGTAAAGCAACCGAATCCAGAAATCTCCTTTGAGCGAATTGAGTTCGCGCAGCAGCGAACAAATCGTCGTAGCGTCTGCGGAAAGTGATTTGGCGGCGGCGGAAAATTTCTCCGGCGACGAAATGGCGCGCGAATGGTTCGGACGCAGATCCAGTCCGTAATAAGTCGAGTCCTGTGAAATCAAATTGATCTCTTTCACGCTGTCGGCAATCAACGCCTTCGCCTCGGCAACAATATCCTTTTGCGTGCGGCTGCGGTGCGAGCCGCGCATCCGGGGAATGATGCAGAAACTGCACGGATGATTGCAGCCCTCGGCGATTTTCAGATAGGCAAAATGTTTGGGCGTCAGACGGAAGCGCGGCGTGGCGAAATCGGGGATGAAGGTCGGGCGTGCATGAACTTCTAAAATCGGCGCGTCAGTTTTTAATCTTGAATCTCGAATTTTGAGTTCGGCGGCGGAAACTACCGTTTTGGTTTTTCCAAATTTATCCGTCTCGCGAATTTTTTCAGATTCTTCGTGTTTGGAAATCGTGCGGCTTTTTTCCAGTTCGTGTAAACGCGAGACGATTTTGGACTTTGGACTTTGGGCTTTGGACTGGCCGCTGGTAATTCTTTCCGCGCGGTTTTGCATGGCTCGTTGGACGATTTCGCCAACTTGCGCGACCTGGTCAATTCCCATGAACGCGTCCACTTCGGGCAGCAGTTTTGGCAGTTCGTCGCGGAAACGCTGCGACAGGCAGCCGGAGACGATCAAACTTTGCCCGCGATTTTTGGCGGCGCGGATTTCGGCTGATTCGAGGATGGTGTTGACGCTTTCTTCCTGCGCCGAGTCAATGAACGAACAGGTGTTGACGATGAGCGCGTCGGCTTGCGCCGCGTCATTGGTGATCTCGACGCCGCTTTTGAGCAGCGAGCCGAGCATGATCTCGGCGTCCACGAGATTTTTGGCGCACCCGAGCGAAATCAGGCCGACGCGCAGCGGTTTTTTCCCGGATTTGTTTTCTTCGGTCACAGAGGCAACAGGCTACGCGATGCGTTGTCGCCGGTCGAAATCATTTCGCGGCGGAATTGGCCGGGACATTTTCCACGGCGTTCGTCGCGACCTCCGGAGGTGTGTTGGTCAAAATTATCGGGGCGGGCGGCGCGTTGGTTTCCGCCGGCATTCCCAGTTGCGAACGGATTTGAAGGCGCGCGGCGTAGGGAATAACCGGGTTTTGCGTGTCGAGCAGACCGTTCACAACGGTTCGGTTGAGGTCGGCGAATGACGGCAGTTTCACTCTTTCCCCATTACTGCCGAACCTGCTCGTTTTTGTGATGTAATGACTATAGATTTCTTTGGCAATCTGCTTGTAGCCGGCGGACCGGTCGTCCTGTCCGATGGCCATATCCAGATAAGAGTGCATCAAATATCCTTCCACTACTCCGGTCGTGCGTTCCTGGGACGTGTCGCCGATTTCTTCCTGCACGCGGCCGACGGCGTAGTCGTCGAGCGTCAGATTTCGCGGGAATGAATTGGTGTCATGGTCCAAAATCGTTTTGTCGGGATATTTTTCGCCGAGAAGTTTATACCATTTGGCCGCGTCGGCCATGCGGTCGTTTTCATAAAGGAAATAGACGGCGTCGCTCAGGAAATTCCGGTGCGCCGTCAGGATGCCGTTTTTCTGGGCGGGATCGCTTTCGTCGGCAAACATTTTCAGGTAGGTGTCGTTGAGTTTGGGGATCAGGTTGAGGTTGGGAACCAGTTCAACGCTGTCGGTGAACGGATTGCTGATGATGCGCCCGTGATGAAACGCCTGCAACATGGACTGATAAATAAGACGGCGCAGGGTGATCAGATCGCTCGCCTTCACCTTGCCGGAATGTTCTTTTGCCTTTTCCAGGCCGAGCGCGCCCCAGTAAATCGCATGCGACTCGGCGAGACGCCAGTCGAGCGGGCCGTATTCCTCGTTCACCTTTTCGGCGAAGACCGGGTCAATCTTGAATTTGTTGGTGAGCGTTTGCACCAGTTTTTCATCTTCGAGAGTTTGCGGATGGACCAGATTTTCAAAATTCGTCCCGTCCGGGCCGAAGAACGGCGTCATTTCCTCGGCCCATTGCTGTTTGTAATATCCGTTCGCGTCGTCAAGGTTCTCTCCCATTTTGTTTTGAAAAATCCAGCCCAACTGCTGGTAGAGCAGCGTGTCGTTGGGATTATAGTTCAGGCCGTCATCGCGCAGCAGTTCGATGCCACGCTGCACCCAGCGCCAGCGGTCGGAAAAATCCTTGAACTTGACCGAGATGTTCCAGGCCATGTTCCACGACTGAAACGCCCAGACCTGCGAAAAGTGCGGCTCCAGATCCGTGATCCAGTCCGCAAGCTGCGCCGCCTCAAAAAATTTGTCGTCCTGCTGCAAACCGTTTGCGCGAATCCAGAGATAATTTGAAATCAGCCCGCGAAAACCGCCGAGGGCGACCGTCGTGAATGCCAGCAGCGGCGGCGCATCTTGCAGCGGCCCGGAAATCGTCAGGCCCAGCACCGCGCGGTCGCGGTTCAAGGAATTTTGAACCCGGCCGGAGGTGAACAGCAGCGCGGCGGCCAGCAGCAGCAAGACAAACTGTTTTACGCGGGCGTTCATTGGTTTCCCTGCGCCGTCGCCAGTTCCCGGCGATTGAACAAAACAATCCCGATGACGGCGATGATACCGCCCAGCAGCAGAACGATCTGCCCGAACGCGAGGCCGAGCTGCCCCCACGAAATCGCGCGGCCCGTGCTCAACAAGTCAATCGGCGAAACATTTTTAGTGAGGTTGACCACGGCCAGAATGCCCTTGAACATCGGAATCAAGACCACGTCCGCCACGGAATGTCCCGCAGTTCCCGTTTCCTCGTTGCCCGCGCCGACCGTTCCAGTTTCAACCGACTCGGCCAGCGTGCCGCTTGACAAAACCACCACCAGCATCGCCAGCGAAAAAAAAGTCGCGACGGGAAACGACAGGAAGCTCGCCGCCGAAAGTCCGAGCGCCGCGAGCAGCGCCATCCAGCAGAAAATGATCCCCAGCCCGCGCGCGAAATTCATCGCAAAGCCGCCTTCGGGATACAAAACCTCCATGCCGTCTTCGAGCGGGAACAGCAGCGTGGTGTCGTTCGGATTAGTGAATGAAATTGTCAGCACGCCGTCTTTGTCGAACAGATTTGGCGGGATTTCAAATTCATGAACCGCATGGGACGACTCCGTGTCCGGCGCGAGGCTCATCGGCGGAAGCTGGACGAAGTTGGTCGAATCGGGATCGCCAATCTGCCACACGCCGGCAAACGTGCCGGACGGGCTTTGGTTCGCCGCGTTGAATTTCACGCGCAATTGCAGCGGCTTGTCGTGCAGAAAATTTTTGGCAAAGCCCAGGTTAATTTTCCATTCGCGCGTGTAATCGGGCGGAACGAGTTGAAATTGCGCCTTCACCTGCTCGCGAATCTGCCGCCGGACTTCCGGCAAATCTGCCGTCGTCACCGGGGAGCTTTTCAACCGCTCCTGCAAGACCTGTTCCGTGTTGGCATCAATTTCCGCGTCCCTGTTTTGCGGTTTTGCCGAGCCGCGAGCAACCAGAACCTGCTCGTGCAAAATTTTCTGCTCCGACGCTGGCAGCTTCGTTGCGCGCCATTGCAACGTGCCATAAACGCACCCGCCGGAAATCGCCAGCAGCGCGGCGTTGAGCGAAATGATGCCGAGCCATTTCCCGATCCAGATTTGCCAGCGCGCAACCGGCTTTGTCGCGACGACCTGGATTTGACATTCCTCGATGTCGCGCGCCAGCGTGCCGCACGAGAGCCACAACGTCGAAAGACCCAGCAGGACCGTGATTGCGCTCAACGTGTAGGTCAGGATGATCTGCGTGAACCCTTGCGCCGTGCCGTCGGACTTGATGACCAGCGGCAGGCCGACGACCGCCAGGATCAGCAGCGCAGCGATGACGATAAACAGCTTGAACCGTAGCGCGGCCTTCCACGTCAATCCTGCGATGGCGAGAATTCTTTGCATTTATTCAGAGGCCACTGATGGACACAGATTCACACAGATAAAAATTTGGTTCGATAGCTTTTCCCCATCTGTGTTTCATCTGTGAAAATCTATGGCCAGAGTTATTTTTTATTTCCCAGCAGCGACGACAATTTCTCATTCGCCTTGGACAAGTCCGCCGGGTTCGTTTCCGGCACGGGCTTGGCTTCAGAAATTTTTGTTTCCGCCGGTTGCGTCAATGCGTCCAGTTTTTTGTCGCCCAATTTCTTTTCCAACACGGGCGCGAGAGCTTTTGTCTCGGAAACAGTTTGCGCCGCCTGCGGTAACGACAATTTTTCCAGAACTTTGTCCGTTGCGGGTTTTTCTGCCCCGCCGGCCCGCAAATAGGCTGCGACCGTTGCGCCGGACTGCGCGCCGCTCGTTTCATGCGCCGCCGCGCGCGCCTTTTGCACCACGTCGAGAAAATAGCTCTCCAGATTCTGCGTCGGATTGTCCACGCGCACTTCGCCGCTCGAAACGTTCTTGCGGATGATTTCCAAAACGCGCTCCAAAGTTTCTCGCGGCAAAATTGGAGTGGTGATTTGCAGCGTGTCCGGCGTCGCAAGCAGTTCCTTCAGCGTGCCGGCGGCCTGGATTTTTCCGCCGTAATAAATCACCACGCGGTCGCAAACGTCTTCGACGTCGGACAAAAGGTGGCTGCTCAAGATCACCGTCTTGCCGCGACGCGCCAGTGCGATGATCAAATCCTTCACCTCGCGGCAGCCAATCGGGTCGAGTCCGGCGGTCGGCTCGTCGAGGATCACCAAATCGGGATCGTTGATGAGCGCCTGCGCCAGGCCGATGCGCCGCTGCATTCCTTTTGAAAATTCGCCGACGGCGCGCATCTGTGTTTTTCCAAGGCCGACCATTTCGAGCAATTGCTCCGTGCGATTGTTCCGTTCGCCTTTGCTCAACTGAAAAAGGCTGCCAAAAAAATCCAGCGTCTCGCGCGAGTTGAG
>DATCDZ010000013.1:0-25272 GCA_036510395.1 Verrucomicrobiia bacterium | reverse complement strand
TGCTGATATTGCTGCTCGCCGCCGAAGGCTGGCTGGCGGTTGTGGTCTATCGTGACATGATCGCGCCCATGCAGGTGCAGTTGGTGGAAAGCCGGCGTCTTGCGGAACAGCAGGAAAAGCTGGCCTCGCTCGGAATGCTCGCCGCCGGCGTCGCGCACGAAATCCGCAATCCGCTCACCGCCATCAAGGCGTGGCTTTACCTGCAGCAGAAACATCTGAAGCCCGGCACGCCGGAATTCGCCGATGCCGAAATCATCGGCGTCGAAATCAACCGGCTTGAGCGCATCGTCAAGGATTTCTTGCAGTTCGCGCGCCCGTCAGAGCCGCAATTTGCCGTCGTCTCCGCAGAACAGCCGTTGCGCGAAGTGCAGACGCTGATGGAACCCGGGCTTGAAAAATCAAAAATCAAACTCGTCCTGGATGGAGTCGCGCAGGCGCAAATCCGCATTGACCCGCAGCAGATCAAGCAGGTTTTGATCAACCTCGTTCAGAACGCCGCCGACAGCATCGGCAAAAATGGAACCGTGACCTTGCGCGCCCGGCTCGATGAAAAACGCCTCAACGAGCGGCAGACGGACGTTGTGATTTTGGAAGTCAGCGACACGGGCAACGGAATTTCACCGGAGGCCGAAAAGAGGCTCTTCGATCCGTTTTTCACGACCAAAGATTTTGGAACAGGACTCGGCCTGCCCATCGCGGCGCGGATCGTTGAAAAAAATCAGGGCGCGCTTCAGTATCAAACGCAGGCTGATCGCGGCGCAACTTTTGGGATCATTCTTCCCCTGCATAAACCATGAATTCACCCGCAAAAATCCTGCTTGTGGAGGATGATTTGGGCATCGTGGCCACTTTGCGCGCGTGCTGGCTGAAGATGGCCATGAGGTGGCCGTCGAGACAACCGGTGAAGCCGGCCTGACCCGCGCGAAAGCAAACGGATTTGATCTTGTCATCACGGATTTGAAATTGCCGGGGCTGGATGGTCTGGAACTCGTGCGCGAACTGCACGCCACGCGGCCACGGCTCCCAATTTTGATGATGACGGCGCATGGCACAACTGAAACCGCGATCGAAGCAACGCAGTCCGGCGCTTACGATTATCTCCTCAAGCCGTTTGAAATGCCGGAATTATTGAAACTCGTCGAGCAGGCCGTCGCCGCGAGCCGGCTCATGTCAGTGCCGGTGGTGATTGGCGCCACGGGGCCGGCGCGCTCCGCCATCGTCGGCAACAGCCGCGCAATGCAGACGATTTACAAGGAAATCGGGCGCATCGCAAGCAAGCCGGTGAGCGTTTTGATTCGCGGCGAGACCGGCACCGGCAAGGAGCTCATCGCCCGTGCAATCTACCAGCACAGCGACCGCGCCAGCGCGCCGTTTGTCGCCATCAATTGCGCGGCCATTCCCGAAACGCTGCTGGAAAGCGAATTGTTCGGCCACGAACGCGGTGCTTTCACCGGCGCGGAATCCCGCCGCATAGGGCGTTTCGAGCAGGCGGACAAAGGGACGATTTTTCTCGACGAGATCGGCGACATGACGCCGGGAACGCAGGTGAAATTGATGCGCGTGTTGCAGGAAAAAAACCTGCAACGGCTCGGTGGCAAGGAGACCATTCCCGTGGACGTGCGCGTGATCGCCGCGACACATCGCGACCTGGAAGCAGCCATAAAACAAAATCAATTTCGCGAAGACCTATATTATCGCATCAGCGTCGTGGTGCTGAACCTGCCGCCGTTGCGGGAACGCAAGGAGGACATTCCGGACTTGGCCCGTTTTTTTTTGCACAAATATGCCGCAGAATTCAGCGTGGAAAATCTCGCCATCCATTCGGACGCGGTGGAATTTCTACAGTCCCAATCCTGGCCGGGCAACGTCCGCGAACTGGAAAACGTCACGCGCAAGATGCTGTTGCTGGCGCAAAGCTACACCATTGGCGTCGAACACGTCCGCGCGGCTCTTGCCAAAATAAATTTGTCTGCGCCTTCCGCAGAAATATCAATTCTTGCTTATGCGGATGATTTGCTGGCGGCGGCGCAACGCGGCGAGTTGACCGATGCTCACGCGCGCCTTCACGAAACCGCCGAACGCGCCCTTATCAGCCGCAGCATCGAACTGGCTCATGGCAACCAGGCCAAAGCCGCCCGCTGGCTTGGCATTTCAAGGCTGACACTGCGCGAGAAATTGATCCAGTTCGGATTGCATCCCGGCCAGGCGGGTTAAATGAATCAGCAAATCCAGGATGACAAAACTGTAATTTTGAAACGCTTGTCCTTTCATAAGCGTCTGTAAAACTGTCGTTGTAAATCAACCCAACTTTATCATGAAAAAATTGGCACAATTCTCATTCGTCATGCTGGGTCTCGGACTGTTGACCGTCAAGGTTCTTGCCCAAGATTCCAGCGCGCCCTACAAGGTTCTCGACACGACCCAGCTCATGGGCAACGGCGGCATTGATTATGTCTATGCGGACAACGGCGAACGGCGCGTGTATGTGCCGCGTGGCGGAAACACCCATGTGTTCGACTTGGACACCCACAAATACATAGGCACCATCACCAACATCGGCGGCCACGGCGTGGCCATTGACACCAAGACGCATCACGGGTTCAGCAGCGGCCCGCAAATCGGCATGTTCGACACCGAGACGATGCAGAAAATCAAGGACATTGACGTTCAGGGCCGGCCCGACGGCATTCTTTTTGAACCGTTGACGGATCGTGTTTATGTTTTCAGCCACGCCTCGCCCAGCATCACGGTGATTGATCCCAAAGACGGCTCTGTTGTCGGGACGATTGACATTCCTGACGGCGCGATGGAGCAGTCCCAAAGCGACGGGCAAGGGAAATTATATGCGGATGTCGAGAACCAGAAGAAAATCGCCGTCGTGGATGTCAAGACGCTCAAGGTTCTCACCACATATGACCTCGGCGACAATGCCGGCGAACCGGGCGGCCTCGGCCTCGACGCCAAGAATCACATCCTCTTCGCCATGTGTGCGCGTCCCGATGTCTGCGTGGTGTTGAATGCCGATGATGGCAAGGTGCTGGCGACGCTGCCCATCGGCAACGGCACGGACGGTGGCGGGTTCAATCCCAACACGATGGAAGCGTGGAGTTCGCAGCGTGACGGCACGCTGACGATCATCAAGGAAAACAGCCCCACGAGCTTTGCGGTGGAACAAACCGTGACAACCAAGGCGGGCTGCAAAACCTCGTCGCTCGACACGAAGAACAACCGGATAGTTTTGATTTGCACCGAACGTATGCCGCAGGCAGCCCCGGCGGCACCGGCGCCGGCTCCCGACGCGAACCCACCCGCTGGTCAGTGGCGCGGTGGACGTGGTTTTCGCGGCGGTCCTGGCAATCTTGACGTGCTTTGGGTTGGCAGGTAAGTGTGCGGCTATAGCTGGCATCCATGGTTTTGAGTTGTTTGTAACTAAACAAACTGTCATGCAGCTTTCATGCGGCGTTCATCCGGATGCTGTTTAATGCTGAAGTCTGAAGTTTTAAGAAACAACAACTCGCATTAAAACAAACCATTATGAAAATCAAAATGATTGTCTGCTCCGTGGTCGCCGCCAGCCTGATGGTCGGCTGCGTCTCCGAAAAAGAAAATCACCATGACAAACAGGCAAAACAGGCGAAGCTCTTGGCCGATGCCAAAATCAGCAAGGACGACGCCCAGAAAACCGCGCTGGCCAAAGTGCGGAACGGCACAATCAAGGAAGGCGAGCTTGAAAAGGAAGACGGCAAATTAATCTGGTCGTTTGACATCAAAACTCCTGATTCCAAAGACATCAAGGAAGTCAACGTCAATGCGGTGACTGGTGATGTGGTGGGTGATGTTGAGACGGAGACGCCGTCCGCCCAATCCAAGGAAGACAAAGACTGAATGACGTTTTGCGCAAAAAAACCGGCGGCGGGTTTTTCTCGTCGTCGGTCTTGTTTCGGCAAATAATAAATTCATGCGCGTGCTTGTAGTAGAAGACGAAAAAAAAACCGCCTCGTTCGTGCGCAAGGCGCTTCAGGCGGAGAATTTCGCCGTGGATGTCTGCTACAATGGCGACGACGCGCTGGCGGCGTCGCGGATCACGCCCTTCGACGCCATCATTCTTGACATCATGCTGCCGGGACGCGACGGCTTGAGCGTGCTGCGGCAGTTGCGCGCACGCAAAAGCACCACGCCGGTATTGCTCCTTTCCGCTCGTGGCGAAGTGAATGAACGCGTCGAGGGACTGGACGCAGGTGCGGACGATTATCTGCCCAAGCCGTTTGAACTCGCGGAACTTGTCGCCCGCGTGCGCGCACTCACGCGGCGCGGCGGCGAAACCAAGTCGGTTGTCTTGCGCGTGGCTGATTTGACGCTCGACACCGTGACGCACAAAGCCCGACGCGGCGGCACGGAAATCGAACTGACCTCGCGCGAATACCGCCTGCTCGAATTTCTCATGCGCTCGGCCGGGCACATTTGCGGACGCATGATGATCTGTGAAAAAGTCTGGGACTACAATTTTGATCCCGGCACAAACCTCGTGGACGTTTATATCCGCCGCCTGCGCGGAAAAATTGACGCGGACTTTGAACCCAAGCTGCTCCACACGGTGCGCGGGAGCGGCTATGTGTTGAGGGATGCGCCATGAAAATCCGCACGCGGCTGACCTGGTGGTATGCGGGCATTTTGATTGTCTCCCTGCTTGTCATGGGCGTTGGAACCTACCAGGAAATTGACGAGCAGCTTCGCCACGAACACCGCCGCGAACCGGCGGAACACGCGCTCGGCGAGGCCGGCGAAATGATTTTTCAGGTCGGCCTGCCCGCCGTCGTTTTGGGATTGCTCGGCGGCTGGTGGCTGACGCGCCGCGCCCTAGCGCCCGTGACCAAGCTGACGAACGCCGTCGAAAAAATTCACGAAAAAAATCTTGGCGAAAAAATTCCGCGCACCGGCAACGGCGACGAACTCGACCGGCTCACGGAAGTTTTCAACGACATGACCGCGCGGCTTAACGATTCATTCAACCGCATTCGCGAATTCACGCTGCACGCGTCGCATGAATTAAAAACGCCGCTGACGATTTTATGCGGCGAGACCGAAACCGAATTGCGCGACGAATCGCTCACGCCCGAGGAACGCGAACGGCTGGTGAGCCAGCTCGACGAAGTGCGCCGGCTTTCCAAAATCGTGGACGGCCTGACGCTGCTCGCCAAGGCCGACGCCGGGCAGATCGCGCTGCAATTTGAAACTGTCCGCCTCGATGAGTTGGTGCGCGACAACTTTGCCGATGCGCAAATCCTCGCCGAACCGCACGGCATCAAAGTCGAACTTGAAATGTGCGATGAAATTTCCGTGCGTGGCGACCGCCATCGCCTGCGCCAGTTGCTGCTCAATCTCGCCGACAATGCCGTGAAATACAACCAGCCGCAGGGCCGCGTGACAATGAGTTTGCGCTGTGTTGACAATTTTGCCGAATTCAAAATCGCGAACACTGGCGCGGGAATTCCAGCAGAATTTCTGCCGCGCGTTTTTGACCGTTTCTTTCGCGGTGACCCCGCCCATGAAAACACCATCGAAGGTTGCGGCCTCGGTTTGAGCATCGTCCAATGGATTGTTTCCGCGCATGGCGGGAAAATTCAGATTGCTTCCGAACCATCGAAACAAACCGTCGTCACCGTGCAGATTCCAATTTGCACGCCGGGAACAGAATCAGCATGAAACACAAAGCCGTCATTTTATTTGCCATGTTTTTTGCCGGTTGCGCGCATTTCCAGCCGCAACCGTTGTCGCCGGAAAAATCCGCCGCGCAGCTTGACGCGCGCCGGCTCGACGAGGCCGGCCTGAAAGAATTCCTCGAAAAAAATCTCGGCCAAGAACTGAAGACCTGGCCGGAGACAAACTGGGATTTGCCCGAACTCACGCTCGTTGCGTTTTATTTTCATCCGACGCTCGAAGTCGCGCGCGACCAATGGCTCGTCGCGCAGGCGGGATTGAAAACAGCGGGCGCACGGCCAAATCCGTCCGTGTCGTTCACACCCGCCTACGACACGCAAATTCCCGGCAACTACAGTCCGTGGCTCATCCCGGTGACGTTTGACATTCCCATCGAAACCGCCGGTAAACGCGGCAAGCGCATCGCCGAGGCGGAAAAAATTTCCGAATCCGCGCGCTGGAATTTTGTTTCCGCCGCATGGCAAATCCGCAGCGGCGTTCGCGCCAGCCTGCTCGATTTCAAAATTGCCGGTCAACGCGCCGAACTGCTGCAACAGGAATTCGTCGCGCAGAAGCAAATCGTGAAACTGCTGCAACAACGGTTCGACTCCGGCGAAATTTCGCGGCCGGAACTGACCCCCGCGCAAATTGCCTTGAACAAAACGTTGCTGGATTTGAGTGATGCCCGGTCAAAACAATCCGACTCGCGTTCGCGGCTGGCGGAGGCGCTGGGTTTGAGCGAGGCCGCGCTCGATGGCGAAGAATTGAACTTTGATTTTTCGTCGCCGGACGCAAAACCGCTGACCTCGGCGGACGCGCGACTCGTGGCGTTGCGGTCGCGCGCGGACATTCTTGGCGCGCTCGCCGATTACGCGGTGGCGGAAGATGATTTGCGTTTGCAAATTGCCAAACAGTATCCCGACCTGCATCTCGGTCCGGGTTACGCCTGGAATTCCGGCAACGCGGGCGACAATGAATGGAGCCTCGGCCTGACTTTGGAACTGCCAATTCTCGACCAGAATCAAGGACCGGTTGCCGAGGCCGGGGCGCGGCGCAAACTGGCCGCCGCAAAATTCGTGGAATTGCAATCGCAGGTTATCGGCGAAATTGACCGCGCGGTCGCAGGCTGGCGCGTGGCGGAGGATCAATTGAAGGCCGGAGACGCCGTGTTCGCCGCCGAACAGCAGCAATTGAAGTCCGCACAGGCGCAGTTTCAAGCAGGCGCGGCGGGTCAACTGGATTCGCTCAACGCTCAACTTGAATTGAGCAACGCGCGGCTCGCGCAGCTCGATAACGAGGCAAAATTGCAGACGGCTTTTGGCGCGCTGGAAGACGCCGTGCAAAGCCCGCTGACCATGCCCCGCGCCACACTGGACTCGGCGGTGACCGGTCCCGCCCTTGGCACAAAATGAAAACCCAGAAAACACATATTCATTTCCTTTTTCAAATCGGCGTTGTGTTCAAGGGCATTGACGGCGTTCTGGAGGCGGTTACGGGCGGCGCGCTTTTTTTCGTCAGCCCGGCGTCGCTGCGCGGACTGGTTGGCTGGCTGACGCAAGGCGAGCTGCAGGAGGATCCTACCGATTTTGTCGCCAACCATCTCGTTGATTTTTTTCGTCACCTCTCGATCAACACCAAGCATTTTGCCTCCGTCTATCTGCTGACTTACGGGATCACCAAGGTGGTTTTGGTGGCAGGGCTTTTGCGTGGCAAATTGCTCGCTTATCCGACGGCCTTGATGGTCTTGGGACTGTTTTTGTGCTATCAGGTTTATCGGGCCGGCCACAACCGCTCACTTGGTCTGGGTTTTCTGTCCGCGCTTGATTTGCTTATCCTGATCCTGATTTGGTTTGAATACAAACGCCTGAAGGCGGAACGCGGCCATCCCGGCGCGTTAAAAAAAATATGAAAATGAAAACAACAACTGTCATCGCCAGCATCGTCGTGATTTTGGCTGCCGGCGTGGGCATCTATGCGCTGGTCAAATCTCACGGCGACGCTTCCGAATCCAGTGACGAAGATAAAACGCCGACCGTCGTGACCGTCCAGACCGGCGCGCTCAAACTGGCGACGTTGCATCGTTACGTCCAGGGTTACGGCATGATCGAACCCGCGCCGGCCACGGCGGAGCAACCCGCCGCCAGCGCGCAACTTGCCGCGCCGTCCGCCGGAGTTGTGACCAAGGTGAATGTCGTCGCCGGCCAGCAGGTGAAAAATGGCGACGTGCTGGTGGAATTGAATTCCGGCACGACGACATACGCGCTCGCGGAACAGGAACTGGCGCGGCAAAAGGAATTGTTCTCGCAGCAAAACACGTCGCAGAAAAATTTGCAGGACGCCGAGGCGCAACTGGCCTTGTTGCAAGTCACCGCGCCGTTGTCCGGTTCGGTCGTGAGCGTCAACGTCAAGTCCGGCCAGGCCGTGGATGGTAGCACGGTCGTCGCGGAAGTGATGGATTTGAACCGGCTCGCCGTGAGCGCGGAAATTCCGACGGCGGAGGCGACTGATTTGAAGCCCGGCGATCGGGTCGAAGTGCTGACCAAGCCGCCGGTGACGACGGAGCTTTTGTTCGTCAGCCCGAGCGTGAACATGGGCAACGGCACGGTTTTGGTGCGTGCGTTGTTGCTTGCGGACAGCGGATTGCGGCCGGGACAATCTGTTCCGTTGCAAATTGTGACGGCAGTTCATACAAATTGCCTCGCCGTGCCGGTCGAAAGCGTGGTCACAGATGAAAATGGCAAAAGTGTAATTGCCATTGTCAAAGGCGACGAAGCGACGCAAATGCCGGTGCAAACCGGCTTGCGCGAAAATGGTTTGGTCGAAATCGTCGCACCGGAAATTAAAGAAGGCGACACCGTTGTGACCGTCGGCGCTTATGGCCTGCCAGGGAAAACAAAAATCCGCGTGGTGAACCCATGATGCAAGCGAACATCTCCAATGCCGTCGTAGCGGCGTCTCGGCAGAGCGCCGCCATTTTGTGCAAAACCATTTTGCGGCGCTCTGCCGAGACGCCGCTACGCCGAAATTTGCAATGAACCACGACGCGACTTCACCATTGGGCCGGTTCGCCACGCGACACGCGCTCTCCATCACGTTCATCGCGGCGGCGTTGTGCCTGGCGGGAATTTTTTGCGCGCTGCGGACGCCGTCGTCGGTTTTTCCGCAGACGAATTTTCCGCGCGTCGTCGTTCTCGTCAACAACGGCATCATGCCCGCCGACGAAATGATGGCGACGATCACGCGGCCAATCGAGGAGGCGATGAAGGACATTCCCGGCGCGCTCACGGTGCGCTCGTCCACCAAGCGCGGTTCGGCGCAGATCAACGTCTTTTTCAACTGGCGCGTGGACATGGTGCAGTCGGAGTTGTATGTGCTGGGGCGGCTCTCGCAAATCCGCAGCGACCTGCCGGCGACCGCCTCCACGGAAATCGAGCGCGTGACGTTCTCTGCGTTTCCGATCATCGGCATCAGCCTGACGAGTTCCAACCGCGACATCACGTCGCTTTGGGAAACGGCGAACTACGACTTGAAACCGCGCTTCCTGCAAATTCCCGGCGTGGCGCGCGTGGAAATCACCGGCGGACGCCAGCCGGAATTTCACGTCATCGTTGACCCGTTGAAATTGCAGGCCGCCGGGCTTGGTTTGGCGGACGTGACGGATGCGCTCACGAAGAACAATCTTTTCGCGCCCGCCGGCATGATGGAGGAAAATTATCATCTTTACCTGACGACGGTGGACGGGCGCGTCCGTTCGGCGGAGGACATCGAAAATCTGGTGATCGCCGCGCGCAACGGTCATCCGGTGTTAATTAAAGATGTGGCGCGCGTCGCGCGCGGGGCGGAGCCGGTCTTTCTGTCGGTCACGGCGCAAGGCCAGGATGCCGTGCTGTTGAACATCCAAAGTCAGGCCGATGGCAGCACGCTGGACATCGCCACCGCGTTGAAAAAACAACTCGCGCAGCTCCGGCAGGAATTGCCGCCGGATATGCACCTCGCATTTTTCTACGATCAATCACTTTTCGTGCGCGATTCGGTGGGCAGCGTTTGGGACGCGATTTTATTCGGGCTAATCCTGTCGGTGCTGATTCTTTATTTCTTCCTGAAAAACTGGGGCAGCGTGTGGACGGCCATCGTCACGATTCCGATCACGGTCTTGATCACGCTCATTGCAATGAAGCTGGCCGGCATGAGTTTCAACATGATGACGCTCGGCGGCATCGCGGCGTCCATTGGGCTTTTGATTGACAACGCCATCATCGTCGTGGAAGCGATGTGCGTGAAAATCGCCGCTGGCCGTCCGCGCCTGACGGGAATTCAAGAAGCCATCGGCGAAATTCTGACGCCGCTCATCGGCTCGACGCTGACGCCGGTCGTCGTTTTCATCCCGCTGGCATTTTTGTCCGGCATCACCGGCGTATTTTTCCGCGCGCTGGCGTTGACGATGGTCGTCTCGTTGCTTACGTCGCTGGTTCTGGCGCTCACGCTCACGCCATCGCTGGCCGCGTGGTTCATCCGCGACCGGAAAAAAATGGAACATGGCCACGAACCGGCCGGGCAGGATGGCGGCTGGCTGCTGACGCGCGTCATCCGCATTTACGAACGCACGCTGCCCGCGGCGTTGCGTTTTCGGTGGCTGACGTTGCTCGCGTGCTGCGCTGTGCTCGTCGCGTCGGTATTCATTTACCGGCAGTTGGATTCAGATTTTCTGCCGGCCTTTGACGAAGGCGGTTTTGTGATTGATTATTGGGCGCCGCCGGGCACAAGCCTCACTGAGACGGAGCGCCAGCTTGATGAGGCCGAAAAGATTTTGTCCGCGAACCCGGACGTGGAAAGCTACTCGCGCCGGCTCGGCGCGGAAATGGGGATGTTCATCACCGAGCCGTATCGCGGCGACTTCGCCGTCAAGCTCAAGCGCAACCGCACGCATACGACCGACGAGGTCATCGCGGAATTGCGCCACACTTACAACGAGCAATTCCCGGCCATCCGCTGGGATTTTCCGGGAATTCTCACGGACGTCATCGGCGATCTGCAACTGACGCCTGATCCGATTGAAATTAAAATCTTTTCGCCCGATCTGGACTGGTTGAAAAAAATCGCGCCACGCGTGGAGGCGGAGATCAAAAAAATTCCCGGCGTCGTGGACACGTTCGACGGCCTGACGGAAACCGGGCCGTCCATCAATTTCCGCGTGCGCCCGTCCGACGCCGCGCGATTTGGGTTGAGCGTCCAGGACATTGCCGATGCCGTGAACACCGCGCAGCTCGGCCAGACGGCGTCGTATGTTTTGGAAGGCGACCGAATCGTCAACATCCGCGTCCTCGCCGAGCCGAAGAGCGTGAATCAACTTTCCGCGCTGCGCGAACTGCCGTTGCGCGCGGCCAACGGCGTAGTCGTGCGATTGAATCAAGTTGCCGACGTGAGCCTCGAACCAAGCGAAGTGGAACTGGTCCGCGATGATTTGCGGCAGGATATTATTGTCAGCGCACGGCTCGAAGGCCGCGACCTTGGCAGCGCGATCAAGGATATTCAGGACAAACTGGGCCAGGACAAATGGCTGCCGCCCGGCACGATTGAATACGGCGGACTTTATCAACAACAACAGGAATCATTTCACAATCTGCTGATGGTTTTGATCGCCGCGATTGTGCTCGTGTTCACCGTGCTGTTGATTGAATTTCGCTCGTTCAATGAGCCGTTGGCGATTGTCTTCGGCGCGATTCTGGCAATGTTTGGAACCGTCGCCGCGCTTTGGATTACCGGAATCACTTTGAACATCGTTTCATTTCTCGGCGCAATCATCGGCGTCGGCATCGTGGCCAAAAACGGAATTCTCATGCTCGACTTCGTGCAGCAACTGGAGGCGGACGGCGTGGAACTGATTGAAGCTTTGGTGCGTTCCGGCCATCGCCGTTTGCGCCCGGTGCTGATGACTTCGCTCGCCGCCGCTTTGGGAATGTTGCCGCTGGCTTATGGCATCGGTGCCGGCGCGGAAATGTTGCAGCCGCTTGCCGTCGCGGTGATCGGCGCGCTGTGCATTTCAGTCCTGCTGTCGCTCATCGCCACGCCGGTGGTTTATAATATTCTGCGGCTTGCCAAAAAATCCGATCCAAATTTGGGGCAACGGGAATAATCCAATTGAGATTGGACTTTGAGGGCTAATCCGGCCAGACCTGTTTTTTGGATCCGTCGAAAACCCATGCAAGCCTGATGAAACGTCCTGCGGCCGTCGCGCCGGAGCTGCGCATTGGCGCGACGTTACGCGCCAGCGCAATGCACCGGTGCCAAGACTCGGATTCAAGCTGGCGTCCTCCGTGCGGAAGAATCAATACGTCGTATGATGAACGCTCCAATTTGACCGGGCGGCATTTCAACAAATGCTTTGCACGTTTGAGTTTGGAAATTCGCGGAAGCTGTGCAATCACCAGCACTCGAGACCTGTTGACCTGCGGAATGCTTGTAGATAATCTGCCTATTCAAGCACGCGGCAAACAATATGAACAAAATCCAAACCATCACCACGGGCGTCTTCGTTTTGCTGGCATCGCTGATGCCGCCAAACGTCCGCGCCAATGACAACTTCTTTCCCCCGCAACTTGCCGCGCAAGGTGTTGATAATTTCGACGGGAAGGGATTTCTGATCAACGGCGCGCGCACCTTCATTGTCTCCGCCGGCATGGAATATGCCCGTGTGCCTCGGAAACTTTGGGCGGACCGGCTGATGCGCTTCAAGCGGGCGGGTTTTGACTGCACCGAGTTTTACGCCTTTTGGAATTATCATGAGGCGCAGAGCGGCCAGTTTGATTTCTCCGGCAATCGGGATCTGGACGCCTACCTCAAGCTCGCCAAATCGCTGGGACTTTATGCCATTGCGCGTGTGGGACCATATTATTGCGCCGAGTGGGACAGCGGCGGTTATCCAATCTGGCTGCGCTTTGTGCCCGATCTTCAAGTCCGCAACGCCAATGCGCCGTTTGAACAGTATGTCACCCGTTTCTGGGACCATCTGTTGCCCATCATTGCCACAAATCAAATCAACCGCGGCGGCAACGTCATCCTCGTCCAGCTCGAAAATGAACATCCAGGCGGAGCGGGCACCGACGGTCTGAACAATCCTTATTTCCGGTTTCTGCAAACCAACGCTCTGGCGAATGGATTGGAGGTGCCTTATTTCTTCAGCGGTGTTCATCATGGAGGCGACCCGGCGGGAAACCGGCCGTGGAGCAGCGCCTCGCGCAAAAGCCCGTGGTTCACGACGGAATTCTGGTGCAATTGGTTCAGTGATTATGGCGAGAGCGCGGCGGACGTTCGCGACAAGGACTGGGACACCTGGAAAGTCATCGCCTACGGCGGCAACGGTTACAATTACTACATGGCGCACGGCGGCACCGACTTCGATTATTTCAACAATGACGAAGATGCGGCCAGCTATGATTATGGGTCCGCCGTGGGGCAAACTGGCGACCTGCGTCCGGAGTATTACAAGTTCAAACGCGCCGCCTGGTTCGCGCGCAGTTTCCAAAACATCCTGGAAACCAGCGACAACGCCACCGTCACTTACGCCAACGCTTCCACGAATCCGGCGGTTCGCGTGACCGCCCGCGCGTCGGCCGCGGGAACCATTTTGTTTCTGGGCAACCAGGGAACATCAGCCCAAACAACCAGGGTAAGCGTCAATGGCGTCGAATATCCGCAGGCCGGATCGCTGACGGTTAATCGAAATGAAATCATTCCCGTCGTCACCGGTTACACGATCATTCCCGGCGTCACGCTGAACGTTGCACCCACCCGCATCCTGGGCATCACCCAGCAAGCCGACACCACCACGATAATTATTTACGGCCAGACTGGATCGCCAGCGGAACTTTATTTCAATGTCCCGGCGGACACGACGATTTCCACCGGCGCTCCGGCGTTAAGCCTCAACGGAACCAACCTGACGCTCCAGACCACCTATGCCGCCAACGGCGTAGCCAATTTCAGTTTTCAGACCGGCTCGCGGCGTGTGCGCATCCTCGCGGTAAGCGATACGATGGCCGATGACACTTGGTTCGTGGACGCGGGCGGGCAGAACTACGTTATCTGCGGTCCGCAATATGTGGGCGATGCCGCAGTGACGAACGGCCATTTGCAAATCGTCACGGAGAAACCGTGGCAAAATCCCGCGAACAATCCGGTGGTCGCCTATGGTTCCGCCGACGCACCGATGTCATTGTCGGCAATCACATCGCCCGATCCTCATCCCGGCGCAGTGACACTGACGGCCTGGCAAACCAAGAGCGGAACCAGTGAGGCCGCCCCCGGATTTGACGCCGACGGCTGGTTGTCGAGTTCATCGGGACCGCAGCAAATGGGCGCGGACGGCGATGTCAGTTCCTACGCATGGTATCGCACCACGATCAACGTTCCCGCCGCCGACACCAATTCCATCTTCTTTGGAAACGTGGGTGACCATATGCTTCCGTTTGTGGATGGAGTGGCCGTTCCAGCGGCGAACGTGTCAGCCAATTCATTTACTGCGGCATTGAGCGCCGGAAGCCACACCATCGCGGTGTTCACGTCGCATGCCGGTCGCAACAAGTTTTATCCCTACATCGGCTCGATTTCCAATTTGTATGCAAAAGGTTTGAGCGGGGCGGCACGCCTCTTTGGACCTCCGGTGAACGGCTCCGTGTCGCTGACGAACTGGAACGTCATGATGACGACCCGGGCGGCGATGAGATCGGGGCCGCCGCTTTTGGACGCTTCGGGCTGGACTAATTACACCTTTGGCACGGATGCATTTGGCGGACAGGCGGGCTATGCCTGGTTTCAGACCACGCTGCCGGCCATTCCATCGGCGGAAACCATAACCGCCAACTTTGCCAGTGTGGATGACAACTGCCGGGTTTATTTGAACGGAGTTCCTTTGGCGACGAACACCGGATGGAATGTTCCCTGTAATGTTGACCTGACTCGCGTATGGAAGGCCGACGGCACTAACGTTCTCTCCGTCTTGGTGCAAAATACCGGCAACAATGGCGGACTCTACACATCAGCTTCAGTCACGGCCTACCAAAACTCGACCACGCTGAAAAACTGGCTGCAACGCGGCGGTCCGGGTAATCCGGATTCGACCACCGGCTGGCAGACGTTGCCAGATGGCATGGCGTTCAACGGCCCGCAGTTCTTCAAGACGACTTTCAGCGCCGCGCCGCCTGGAACGACCGGCGCGAATCCGATGTGGCGGGTGACAACTTCGAGACTTTCGCGCGGTTCGGTCTGGGTGAACGGACACAACCTCGGACGCTACCCGGAAAAAGTCCCGGCACCGGGCATGTATGTTCCTGAATGCTGGCTCAACGCCGGGCCGGATGCCAATACGCTGGTGATCTACGACGAGGAAGGTCAACTTCCAACCCAAATCCATGTGCAGCCCGAACCCGGCGCGAGCCGCGACGTGGTGTTGTTTCAGAGCGCGCAAGCCGTCGGCGCATCCACGCGGTAGATTTCAGGACGCATGAATTTGTTTGCCGGGTCATCCAGCCACTTCGTAGCTGGCTGATTTCCGTTGGACGCTTCGCGACCGGACGACGGGCGGCGACGCGAAGGGTTTTGGCAACGGCGGCGCGCGTTGGGGGCGATGGTTTTTTTAGCCACGGATTGAACACGGATGAAACACGGACTTTTTTGACACGAATTTCACGAATTGACGCGGATTCAATTTGTGAAAATTCGTGCAATTCGTGTCACGGTTTTCAAGCTCCGGCAGGAGCGGCATCTTTGTAGAAACCGAAACCGGAAAATCACAAGCCCCGTTAGGGGCGGCATATTCGGGAAATTTTTCGTTGGTGGTTTGCAGATGGATGGTTTGCGGAATATGTCGCTCCTACGGAGCTTGAAAATCTTTTTTTGGTTGGTTTCTACAAATATGTCGCACCTACGGCGCTGGGAAAGCCAATCGCTACGCTGGCGGACGAGGGGCGGCGGCGCGAATGGTTTTGGCAAAGGCGGCGCGCGTTGGACGCGTTGGGGGCGATGGTTTTTTTAGCCACGGATTGAACACGGTTATGCTACGGTGCTGGTGACATGAACAGGCAAGTCAAAAGTCTTCCATTAAAGCAAGTGCGAGAAATCTTCGTCGTGCTTCGGAATTTAGAGACGATGGCGCAAGAACTAGGTCGTGATGTGGAACGTGGCAGTCGAGAGTTGTCGGCCAATTGTGACGATCAATTTCTGCGGAGAAGTCAGGTCAGAATCTTCGCTGCATTCGTGGAAGGCTTTTCCTTTCTTCTGAAACAAGTTGTGCTGCGGCTTCACGATCCGCTTCAGACGCAACTCTCAATCGACGAATTGTCGAAACTAAAAGAGATTGAACTTGATGCCGTAGGCCAACCCGTCTTGGACAAACAGCATGTTCCGAAACGACGTTTTTTGCGTTTCCACGATAATTTCAAATTTACTGGCGTTGTGTTTGGAAGATTGTGTGGGAGCAACTATGCCATGTCATATGGCTCGGCTGGTCATCAAGCCTTCACAAGAACACTGTTAGTTCGTGACCGTTTGATGCATCCCAAAACCATAGAAGGTTTGTCTTTAACAAATAGCGAGACCATGGATTTACAGAACGCTTGGCAATGGTATCAAAGCGAGATAGTAGCGCTTATGAAGGATTCTGCCGTTGCGATGAACGCGCGTTTTGCAGTCATTCTTCAAGCGGACAGCAGAGGACAAAGCTAGATTAATTTAAGAGCTTCGTCGTTAATGTTGGGCCTTCACAATCCACCAAATGATTAGCCCGATCAGAAAGAGCAGTATCAAGGCCATGCAACCGCAGCCGCGTTGACGTTTAACAGGGTCAACGGCACTAAGAGGAAGCCCGCCCTTTGGCGTAATTAGAAACGGAGCCGGATCGCGTGCAGTATCATGAACTATCTTTATTTGCCGCGCGATTTCCACCATTGCTTCTGTGTAAGCCGTGATTTTTGGTTCTGGGGAAAGGTCGGCGGTATGTTTTGCAATCATGCCGAAAGACTCACGAATGCGCCATTCTTCAAAAAGAAAAATTGAGGGGACAAGCATGACGCGTTTACTAGACTGACCAAGCAAGATGCACGGATTAGGCATCAGTGCCTCGATACACGCTGCGTAAATTTTGCAGAAGTCCTCCATTGTCACGGAATGCACAGCACAAATGTCGTGAATTCCTTTCTCATTCCATACCGCGAGCACTTGTTGACCCACTAGCTGCTTGCCTGTGGCATCGCGAACATTGCCGCCGAGTGAAAGATGCTTTATGAGCAGGTTCTCATACTTTACTGCACTGAATTGTTTCAGAGTTTTCAAAAATTAGGAGTTCCAAAATTGCGAGTATGTGCATACATGGCAAGTTCAGCCGATAGCCGCAAGCCCTTTTTCAATCCGTGCCAGTGATTTTTCTTTGCCCAAAACTTCGAGCAGATGATACAGGCTCGGGCCGTGGGGATTGCCGGTGACGGCGAGGCGCGTCGGGTGGATGAGCATGCCAGCTTTCACGCTTTTTTACGCAGCCACTTTTGCCCGGCGCAATCCGGGCGCTTCGGGCAGTCCTTGCATCAATCCTTCGACGCTCAAGTGGTAGTCCAGTTCCGGCCATTCGATGCCGTAGCCCGCGCCGATGGGCTGGCAGTTTTTGCGCTCGGTCTCGGTCGCATGCAGCAACGTGGGATAATATGCCAGCGGCACGGACAACACGCGGCCATCCATCAACTCGACGGTCAAAGTGTCGGCGGTCGTCTCAATGCGTTTGACTTTAAGGTCTGAAAAACTCATTCCATTTCTCCAGTATCAGCGTTTCATTTTCTTCAATGATCCCGGCAATCTCCCGCAAATCGTGCGGCCTGAAACCATGATTGACCGCGAGCCGTGCGGGCGACAGCCAGAATTTCGCATCTTCACCGGCTTTTGCAACGTGAATGTGCGGCGGCTCGCTACCTTCTTCGGCGTAAAAATAAAACTGGTAGCCGTTGACTCTTAAAATTGTCGGCATGACGGATTGTTGGCAAATTTAGCCAATGGCGGCAAGCGCCTTTTCAATCCTTGCGAGTGATTTTTCTTTGCCCAAAACTTCGAGGAGATGATACAGGCTCGGGCCGTGGGGATTGCCGGTGGCGGCGAGGCGCGTCGGGTGGATGAGCGCGCCGGCTTTCACGCCAAGTTGTCTGGCAGTTTCTTTCAACGCGGTTTCCAGCGTCGCAGCGTCGAAGGCATTCAGCGCGGCAAAAGCGTCGCGGAGTTTTTCGAGGCGCGGTTTGTTTTCGGGGATGAAAACTTTTTTCGCGTCGTCGGCGTTGTATTCAAATTCGTCGCGAAAATAAAATCCGGCATACGCGGGCAGTTCGTTGAAGAGTTTGAATTTGCCTTTGCAGGTGTCGAGCGCGGCTTTGACGTATGTGAGCGGAAATCTATTTGTGTCCATCCCGGCTTTCGCAAAAGCGTGGACGGCGAGCTCGTAAAAGCGGTCATCGGCCAGTTCGCGCGCGTATTCGCCTTGCAACCATAGGAGTTTTTCGTAATCGAACCGCGCGTTGTGCCGGAGAATCTGCGGCAGGTCGAAGCGTTCTACGACTTCGGCGCGCGACAGTTTTTCGCGGTTGTCCTTGGGCGACCAGCCGAGGAGGCAGAGATAATTGACGACAGCTTCGGGCAAAAATCCTTCGTCGAGATAACTGGTGAGCGAGGCGCCGATGTCGCGCTTGCTCATTTTGCTGCCGTCAGGATTTAGAATCAGCGGGATGTGCGCGTAGTGCGGCGGCTTGACGCCGAAGGCCTGAAAGAGCGCGATGTGTTTGGCGGTGTTGCTCAAATGATCTTCGCCGCGGATGACGTGCGTAATGTCCATTTCCAAATCGTCAACGACATTGACGAAATGAAAAACAGGTTGGCCGTCGGAACGCAGAATTACGAAGTCGGGATCGAGTTCCTCGCGGTCGGTGAGTTTGCGGACGACATCACCGACGACGAGGTCGTGGATGGTGACGGGTTCGCGCTGCATTTTGAATTTCACTGCACCTTCGTGTTCGTAGGCAAGGCCGCGAGAAAGTAATTCCTGCACGCGACGTTTGTAAATTTCGCTGCGTTGTGATTGGAAGTAGGGGCCGAAATTTCCTTTGCAAGGTAGGACAGGCATCTTGCCTGTCACCGTTGGCGAAGCCAGCGGAACCTTCACTTCAATGCTCGCGCTGACGCGCTCGCTGGACAGGCTGGAAGCCTGTCCTACGATTGGACCTTCGTCCCAATCGAGGCAGAGCCAGCGGAGGCCGTTCAGGATGACGTCCACGGCTTCCTGGGAATTGCGCGCGGCGTCGGTGTCTTCGATGCGCAAAATAAACGTGCCGCCGGTGTGGCGGGCGTAAAGCCAGTTGAAAAGCGCGGTGCGCGCGCCGCCGATGTGGAGGTAGCCGGTGGGCGATGGAGCAAATCGGACGCGAGGTTTCATAATAGGGGATAAAACAGTCGTTTTTATTGGCTTTTAGCCATGTTGAACCATAGTGAACAAATATGATTTGCTTGGACTTGCTTGGACGTGTATATTCCGGGCATGGCTTGGCTATACAAACATCCGCGCTCGCAGTTCTGGCAAATCGGCTGGCGAGTTGGAAATAAATTGTTCAATCGTTCGACAAAGGTAACAAACCGCGTCGAGGCTGAAAAGAAACTTGCGCTCTTTGACCTCATGGCCGACGCCAGCCGCGAACGGCGATTGAGCGAAGATTTTTTCAATTCTCTGACTGGCCGCGAACTTGAACGGATCGCCTTGCGCGGCGCGGTTGAATCGTATCTGGACAGCTTCAGAGGGCAAAACACCGAAAGTTCGCTTGTCAGTTACAAATGCCGACTCAATGCGTTCCTCGAATACTTTCATGCGGGCGACACCGCGCCGCTCATTGGCGACATCACTGGCGAAATGCTGGAGCAATTCTTGAACGGCGTAAAAGCGCGGACATCCGCCTCGACTGCGAACGGACACCGCAAGGTGTTAAATGCGTTTTTCGCCCATGCGCTGAAAAATAAAAAAATCAGGAGCAACCCGGTTAAAGACGTTGCGACTTACAAACGGTCAAAGGAGGAGGTTGCAATTTCCCGCCGTCCATTTGAAGAAAAGGAAATCCGTGCCGCCTATGCCGCCGCGCCGGATGACTTCTGGCGTTTCGCAATCGTCTTTGGACTCTACACCGGCTTGCGGCTTGGCAACGTCACCACCTTGCGCTGGCGCGACGTGGACTTGAAAAATCAGGTCGTGAAGGTCGTGGACATCAAATCGCCGGACGTGCTTAAAATCCCGATTGTGTCGCCATTTCTGATAAACCTTTTGGGCGAGCTTCGCCGCAAATCGCCAAAGGCGACGCCGGAAAGTTTTCTGTTTCCAGAATACGCGGCGATTTACAACGCGGATGAAGCCGCGCCGTTAAGCGCCGCGTTTCGGGACATCCTTGTAGTCGCCGGGCTATCTGAAAAATACCAGAAAACAAATCAGGGTGTAGGCCGTTCCTGCCGCCGGGCAGTCAGCCCGTTAAGTTTCCACAGCTTGCGGCATAATTTCGTGACCATGTTGAAAGAGCGCGGCGCATCGCAAATGGTGGCGCGTGAACTTGTCGGCCACAATTCCGACGCCGTGAACCAGCTTTACACGCACACGTCGCCAGAGATCGTCCGCAAATCGCTCAAACGGTTGCCGGAAGTGTTCACCAACAAACCAAAGGCCGCGAAATAATTTTGACAACCAAAATTGACGCCATGAAAAAGAAAACAAATCCAATAATGGGCAGGCCGAAGAAACAGCCGAGCGCGAAACAATTAGAAGAATTACACATCAATCGTGTGCTGTTCGAGGACGTAAAAAAAATCCTCATTAAGTCAAAGGTGCGTGGCCGCTGGACTTACATGGACGCATGGCTTTTGATGGACTGGTTTTTGTGCCCGGAGTCGTTTGACGCAATTAAAACGGAAGTCGTTGAAAACAAACCTTGGAATATCAGATACACCTTGCCGCTTGTAAGCTTTGCCAAAAATGCACCCGTGACCCGCGATCACGAAAAAATTTCTCGCGCGCTTCACTTGGCAAAATTGTTTTCACAGTCACCCGAAGAACTCATGGTGGCTTTGCCAAAAATACAGAATCGGATTGGGAAGTTTATAGCAAGCCCGCTGGGCGGCATGGTGTTCAAGCAGACCATCAACAAGCAATTGGGTTATGAGCAAATGACGAAAGAATTTTGGACAAAGCCGGCCAAAGAATTAGTCGGGGAAGATTCTACAATCCGAACGGTTGAAAATGCCCGTGCAAAAATCCTCAAAGTATTGACCCCGGACTTTTCCCCAAAAAGCAAAAAAAAGAACGGATAAGGTTGCTTCGTAAATAATTTTGTCGTCGGCGAAAGTGAAGCCGATGAAAGCAACCAGCTTTACTAACGCTCAAAGCAGCGAAACAAGTTTTGACCTGTTTCGCTTGTCCAAGTCCAAAGAAGCGGTTGACGTGTGCAGCAACACGCTCCGCAGTTACTTCAAACAAGGTCTAGCGCACTACCGGCGCGGCAAGGCCGTTTTCGTCAGCAAGGCGGAACTCGCCGCGTTTATTCGGAAAGGCGCGGCATGAAAGCACCGCATAAAAAAATTTCCGGATCCGGCTGGCAGCGAATAAATCAGATCGTCAGCGGCTCCGGTAAATTCTCGCCAAAGCAAATTGCAAAACGTGCCATGCGGCGGCAGCGGAAAGGCGGCCATGCGCTTTGATGAAAATTTCCGCGCCGCGATGCACGCCGCCGGACTCGAATTTGACGGCCAGCTTATAGCCGACGGAAAACTTCACCGACGCCCGGCCAGCAATCCCGATCACCACAGCATCACCATTTCAGAAGGGAGGACTTATGCCGACCAATGATTCAACCCGCGCCGACATCCTGGCACCGATCACGCCGGACGAATCCACAATAGAGAATACGCCTCGGCTCAAGTGTGATTCATGCGAAGCGGAATTTGATGATGACAGTGAGGCCGTCGCGCTTTACGAGTGCAACGATTGCGGAACTCGTTTCACAAGGGAGACGTCGGCCAATGACAACCACCAGTGCCCCGATTGTAATAAATTCGGCAGCAAGGTTACGGACTGCGGTTGCCCTGAATGTAATGAAGGCGAGCTTCAACAAATTCAGAGCGAATCCACCGCAGAGTTTAACCCGCTCGTTTCCATCACGGACGATGCCATCGCGCAACCGAGTCAGAGGATGCCAGCAGTTCAACTTGTAGGTTTGTTCCGCACCGGCAAGCATCGGCAGTTAGTCGCCAAGATTCGGAAAAAATATGCTAGCGTTTTAGCCGAGACTGGAGATCCAAAATCAGCGAAGAAGGCCGTTGACGCCGACAAAAAGAAACTTCCGGGCATCATGCCGAGCGGAATCTTTAGTGCTCGTGGCGACAAGAATCTTGAAACCTATTCGCAGATTTTATGCGCCGACGTTGACGGGCTAACTGCCGAGCGTGTCGGCCTTGTTTATGACCAACTCGCCAGCGACCCGCATCTCCTCACAGTTTCCGTCAGTCCATCCGGGTTCGGCGTTAAGGCATTATGCCGAACCACCGGCAACGCCGAACAGCATGGTCAAAGCGTGGCGGCAATGGCGAAACATTTTCTCGACACCTATGGCATTGAAATTGACCCGGCCTGCAAAAATCTGGAACGGCTTTGTTTCGCACCAGACAATGCAAGTGACTGGAATTTTGCCGCAGTCCCATTTGACCCGCTGCCGATTGAACCAAAGGCCGAGCGCGTCAAGCCTTTGGCCGCGCCATCGGCACATCTGCCTTCAACACGCACACAGATTGCAGAAAAGATTCTTGGTCTGGTCGAATGGACGGATGCAACCAGCGGTTTTTGTAAATGTCCCGGTGAACATCTTCACACGTCGGCCAATGGCGCGAAGGATTGCAAGGTGATGCTGGACGGCGTGCCGACGATCAAATGTTTTCACGCTTCATGCGCGGGCATTGTGACCGGCGTGAACCACGAATTGCGCTCGAAAATTGGCAAAGCTGAATTTGTGCCGACGTGGACACCGCAGGCCGCGCCGGATTCGATCATGGATGAATATGTCGAATCTCTGCCGCCCGACATCGGCGAAACGAAAAACGGATTCACGATCCGCACGCCGGATGAAATTCTCGACATGGTGTTTAATGATGATGACATCATCCTGGGCGACCGGATCATGGCCGATGGGCAATCCTTTGTCATCGTCGCCGCAGGGGGTTTGGGCAAGTCGCGCACTTCTATTCAGTTGGCAGCTTGTGTTGCTACCGGGCGCAAGTTTTGGAATTTCGAGACGGGGAAAGAAAATTCCAACTGGCTTTTTCTCCAAACCGAAAACACCAACCGCCGCTTGCAATCGGATTTGCGCCCGGTGAAATCATGGCTGGGCGACGATTGGCCGAAATTCGCCGCCCGCGTGAAATTCCACACGGTTGAAAATGACACGGACACTTTCGTCAATCTTGATTCACCCGACGCCATTGCCAACATCCAATCCGCAATCAAACTTCATGCGCCGGACATCATCGTCATTGACCCGCTGAATGATTTTGCCATCGGCGACTTGAACAAAGACGCGGACATGAAGTTGACGCTGCAAACCTTGTCGCGTATCTGCCGCAAGGGAAATCCGCGCCGGGCTATCGTGGTTCTACATCATGCGCTCACGGGCAAGGCCGGTGCATCAAAAGCGACTGGATTTGACCGCGCCAGTTTCGGGCGCAATTCCAAGACGCTTCATGCTTGGACGCGAGCGCAGATCAATCTTGCGCCCGTGGACGCCGACAGCAACGACCGTCTAATCGTCGCGTGCGGTAAATGTTCCAACGGAAAAGAGTTTCAAACTTTCGCTGTGCGTTTGAATCCCGACACGATGATTTATGAGGTTGACCCGACCGTGGACGTCAGCCAGTGGGAGCAGGACATCACCGGGGCGAAAGACACTACTCCTTTAATGAATCCCGACCGCGTGCGCGAATTGTGCGCCGTAACAGGCAGCACCAAGACCACGCTTGCCAAGACCATCATGGACGATTGCGGATGCTACCGGGGCAGCGCATACCGCTACATCACCAGAGCAGAGCAGGCCAAGAAAATCAGCTTCAACAAATCGCATGAAACCTACTTCCGCAAATAGCTTTGTCTCCGCCAATTCTCCAGAGACAACCGGAGACAAGCCGGAGACGTGTCTCCTGTCTCTCTACCCCGTAGGGGGAGAGACAGAGACAACCGGCGCGCGATGAAACATTCAACACGATGAAAGATCAACCAGCATTTCCAGCCGATGAAGCCATGTTGCCGGCCAATGGTTGCAACTGTTCAATCTGTGAACAGTTACGCCGCGACACCGCTGCCGCTGCCATCCTCACGCTGGTTGAAACCACGCGCAACCATTCCGCAACCAAAACGGAATCGCAAGCGGCAGAGGCCGGAAAATAAAATGGGAACCCTACAAATTCAGACCATCCAGCAAGGTATATTTACATTCGTGACTCTTTCTATGCGCCAACTTTTCAAAAATAAACGCATAATTCAAAATCAACGTATCAGGATTTGATGATTTGTTGCCGATGAATCTTGTCGGCGATTGATTACCGCTACCGTAAATGACCGCCCCAGAAGAAATAGAAATCCCGAAGATGTTGCTGGTTCGCGTAGCGAACCCGAAAAACAAACCGAGCGCAATAACAAACTGACCTAAATGTCTGACGCCCTCGACAACCCGCACGCTCCGCCCGGCTTTGAAGCCGATGGCCGCCCCGTGCCGATTGTCGAGCCTGACATTTACTTTGACGATCCGCCGGACGATACCGAACCCGCGCCGCCCCGCCTCAACACGAGCCAGATTCTCGAAACGATCCTCCACGGCGCGCGGAATCCATTTGAAATCTCTGCCAAGGCGGTTGTTCTCGGAATGCTCCAAGGCTGTCCATCGGCACCGAAAACTCAAACTGAATTTGCGGCGTTGCTGGGCATTTCACGGACAACCGGGCAGAGACTTTGGGCGCGACTTTTCGAGTGTTTGCAAGCTGATTTGGCGGTTTTTGGGCACGGACGCGCATTGGTAGATGAGCGAAAATTTGAATCAAACGGAGCCGGAAGCAAGCCCGGCAGAAAATCTCACGCCTGAAGTCAGTTTTGTTCGCGGATTTTTAGGCCGTGTTTCCGCACTTCTCCGCGCCGATGATGACCAAAAAGCGAAGCTCACCGGCTCGGCGCGGCTTGTGTTGACGGTGCTAGACGCTTCTTCTCGCGTCTATCTTTACAAAAAGGAATGGGAACAGTTGAAGGCGTGGGCGGATAAAAACGCCGCGCTCCAAAAGGTTCACGTTTCGCACACCAACACGGAAGCAGACGCGCAATTTTTCGCGCAGCAAAAAAATCTTCATTCAGCCGTCGCGCAGCCCGACTTCGATCATTCGTCCATTTTGTCACGCGACCAATGGCGAGAAAAATTTCAGTCCATCCGGCTATCTGCATCGGAAGAACAAAAACGTCTTTGGCGGGAAAACATCGAACTTTGCCGCGAGATT
>DATCDZ010000012.1:0-4703 GCA_036510395.1 Verrucomicrobiia bacterium | reverse complement strand
TTCGAGCAAAACCCGCCGGTGCCGTTGTTGGTTAGCACGGTCAGCGTGCCGGCGTTGGGATAGACGCTTAAATTCGCGCTGATGAGATCCATTTTGCCATCGCCATTGATGTCGGCCACCACCATGGCATCGGGAAAGCCGCTCACCGTCAACGTGACGTTCGAGCCAAAACGGCCGCTGCCATTGTTCGTCAGCACGGTCAATGTGCCCGCGTTGTAGTTGGCGCTGATGAGATCCGGCTTTCCATCGCCGTTGACATCAACCGCTACAACCGCATACGGCCCGCTGCCCACGGTGAGGGTGTCATTGGAACCGAAACCGCCGCTGCCATTGTTCGTCAACACCGTCAACGAATTGTCATTAAAATTGGCGCTGATTAAATCCAGTTTCCCGTCCCCGTTGAGGTCTGCCGCAGTGACTCCATACGGCCGGCTGCCCACGGTCAGCGTGGACTTGAATCCAAAACCACCGCTGCCGTTATTGGTCAGCACGGTCAATGTGTTGGTGCCGTTGTTGGCGCAGATCAAATCCGGTTTTCCGTGCCCGTTCAAAACCGCCGCAACCACGAAGACGGGATAACTGCCCACGTTAAGCGTGGCATTGGAACCGAAACCGCCGCTGCCATTGTTAGTCAACACAGTCAGCGTGTTCGCCAGATTGTTGGCGCAGATCAAATCCAGCTTTCCGTCACCATTGATGTCCGCCGCCACGACCGCATAAGGTCCGCTGCCCACGACGAAGGTGGCATTGGAACCGAAACCGCCCGCGCCATTGTTCGTCAGCACCGTCAATGTGTTGGCCTGGTTGTTGGCACTGATCAAGTCCGGTCGGCCATCGCCGTTGACATCCGCCACCGCAACGCCATCCGGCCTGGTCCCCACGGCGCAGGTGGTAATCCTAAAGGCCTCGCCTTGTGCCAGCGACGGAACTGCCATGGCCAGCAGGCTGCACACCACCATCTTGATACCTATCGCGAATTTTTTTTTCATAAATTGTATTGGTTAAAACTGACTGGGTCGTTTTTCGAACTGTGCAAATAATGTTTGGAGACGGATCGCAACTCGGTTCAGCGCAGCCAGACTAATGGCAAGACCCGCATCCGTTCCATCCCGCCAACAAGGATTTTTGATCGGGACGCGAGTCTTATCCCCCGGCCTGCTTGGCCTGTTTCCACCGCAACCGCGAAGAGAAACCGGCCGGCAACTTGCCGGCCAGTTATGATTTTGTGCTTTAATCACCAGCGGTCAGACTGTGGTTTGCTTGTGCTTGCGCAGGATGCGCGCAGTGCTGATGCCGAAAGGAATCAGAAGCAGCGCTCCGGCCACCACTGTCGAAGGTTCGGGAACGGAAGTAGCCGCGAATGCTCCCGAGTAGGAACCGATTTGATCACTGCCCGTCGTGAGCTGGGCCAGTGTCTCGCCCGGGTCGAACTGGAACGTCAAGTTCATGGAACCGCTCCCGCCGTTGACCAAGGCCAGCAAATCGGCGTTCGCCCCGGAGTAGGCCAGACCCGTGATATTGAGGTCCAGCGCGGAGTTGATGAAACCTGCGGATTGATCGGTCTGAATGGTCATCCAGCCGACAGTGCCGGTCAGATCGTTGCCCAACCCGTCACTGATGAACAGATTTCCCAAGCCGGTGACCGCAGCCGACTGGATCGTGCCGGAGGTGGTGATTGACCCGATGGTCCACGGACTGCCATTAATCCAGCCGACCAGGCCGATGGATGAACTGCCGCCGGTTTCCGAGGTGACCGCGAACTGAGGGGAACCCAGGGATCCCGGGGACGGATCCAGTTGGAACGAGGACGACGCCCCGTTAAACTGGATTCCAGTATTAAGCCCCTGGTTTGAGAAGCTCAAGCTCAAGGCGGCCTGACTTGTGGTCGCTGAAACGGCCAGTCCGGCCGCGATTGCGATAATTGCTATTTTTTGTTTTTTCATGTTTTTGTTAATTGTTTTCTATATTTTAGCTATCTCCCTCCATTCCGGAGGATTTTATATTTTTCAGACGGGTAAGATTACTTGCGCTCACCGGCCACTGCCATTAGGTGTTATTCGTATGTCTTTTCCACGACCATAAGCATCTCCGTGTTCGCGGTTGCCGCCAGCGTGGCCTGCATAGAGCAGCTCGAAGCCGCAATGAAGCAGCATCGAAGGACTTTTGAGCAGTGTCCATTTTGGAAATGAAGCGAGACCACGTCAGACAAAATCCGCCGGGTCAATCCAGCAGCCTAAATCGCGCTGGAATCAATGCCGACTGCCGCTCGAATTTTTAGAGTGTGCCGCCAAGACGCCAAGCGGGGTTAATCAAGAATGAAAGAAGGCAGGAACAGAAATCATTCCTCAATTTCTGCCTTCCTTATTTTAACGGTCTTTGGCTGGCGGTTTGGATTTGAACAGCAGCAGGCAGGCGAGACAGCCGAGCCATGCGGTGATTGAAATTCCTGCGCCGGTCTGGAACGCGCGGTCTTCGTAAAATAAATGGATTTTGTGCCTTCCCGCCGGAACCTGCACGGCCTGGAATGCGACGTTCGCACGCAGCAACGGATGCTGCCGGCCGTCAATGTCAATCCGCGCGTCCCAGTCGTGATAATAAGTCTGCGCGATGACGACGAGCGACGGTTCGGCGGCTTCGACTTCGATGTCCACGGATTGATCGGTGAATTTTGAATTCAAAATTTTCGCGACGGTTTGATTTGTCACGGTCACGAATTCTTTTTCCTGCGCCGGCAGGAAAACAATTTTGCCTCCGTCAAAATCATTTTGAGCCAATGCCTGCAACGCCTTTGCGTCGTCCAGGAAAACCGGCTTCTGCCCGGCGGTCACGAGCGGCAGGAAGGTTTCGCGCGGATGCCACTGGTAGATTTTTTCCGGGTCGCTGGTCTGCGAGACTCCCATGAAATCTTCCAGACGCGGAAAATCCGCGTTGGTCGAGCCGTAGAGCAGGGAGTTGAGCTCGTCGGCCTCGCGCGGTGTGAGCGAGAGGAAGCCGTCGGTCTTGGGAACGCCGTCGAGCAGGTTGCAGTCGGAAAAATAGGCGAGCCGGTTGACGAGATAATTTGTTCCTGGATCGTTCGCCGCAAAACGGAGGGTCTTGAAAAACGCCGCCGGGGTCATCATGGCGCGGGTTTCCCCGAGCGCGGGCTGCGGATTCATCTTCAAGGTGTCGCGCGCCATGTCCGGCTCATAGACGTTCGGCTGCACGGTCGGGTTTTGCGACGGTTCATGCGTCAACACATCCAGCCACGCGACGAGAACCAGCAGGAGCGGCGAAAATTTTGCGGCGATTGAATTATCTTTGCGGAGCAGGAGCAGCAGGACGCCGCCGGTCACAAGCAGAAATGCCCCGCGCGACAATCCGTTGAGCAATGTTGTGCGGACATCGTCCGTCGGGAACGGAAACCGCCACGCCCAGAATAAAACCACGGCCAGCAGCAAAAATAAAATCGTCCCGACAACGGCGGTGTGTTTTTTCAGGGCTTGCAGATTTGCTAGGGCGAACCCGGCGAGCAATGGCGCGGCAAAAACGACGAGCAGGACATATTTGACTGGATAAGTGATGAGGCTTAACTGCGGGATGATTTTTCGGACGGTCGGAAGAACGGGCGTGTTTTCACCCAGCGCAAAAATCACGGCGGCAACCGCCATGATGCCGAGCAGCCGGACGCGACGGTCGCGCGCCTTCCACAATGCCAGCAGCGCAAGCCACAGCGCGCCGATGCCGAGATAATAGGATGATGTCCAGTTCTGTCCATATTGGAAAAACACGCCCATGTCCCAAGTGCCGCCAAAGGCCATCGGCACGAGAAAGTTCGCCCAGCCCCAGCCTGGCATGGACCAGCGCAAATCCGCGTAGCCGGATTCCCGCTGCGAATGTGCGGCGAGGTCGAGGAATGGCAGGAGTTGAACTGATGTCAACGCAATGACCAGGACGACGGCGATTGGAAACCGGCAGAGCATCTTTTTGCGCGGAGATTCGCTGTTCGCGAATTGTTGTGCAAAAAGTGCGAGCAGGAAAATCCAGGTAAGAAAAATGATTTCCGGCCCGCCGGCGAGCATTTGCATCGCGCCGGCGAACGCGGCCAAAATGATTTTTTGTCCGCCTTCGCGCCACGCAAGTTCAACCGCCAGCACGACCCACGGCATCCAACTAAATGTCGCCAGATGGCTCGGCCACATGATTAAATTCAGAGTGAAGCCGTTGAATGAGAAAATGGTTCCGGCGAACGCGGCTGCAAAATTATTTTTAGTCCAGCGCCGCGCAAGGAAGAACATTCCGAGTCCGGCGAACCACAGATGCAGCAGGCAGAAAAAACTCAACGACCAGCCGAGTGGCAGAGCCAGGTAAATCAGCGAGGGTGGGTAGAGCGGCATGGTATTCCATTGCGCGAGGAACGGCACGCCGCAGAAATTGTAAGGATCCCAAAACGGAATTTCGCCGAGCCAGAAACAGTTGCGTTGAAAGTGGGCGAGAGGATATGAAAAAAATCCGTAGTCACGGACGACGAAGGTTTGCAGTCCGAGGATGACTTGCGGAAACGCGGCGAAAACCAGCAAGGCGAGCAAAATGCCAAAGCGGCACGGCGTGAAAAGTTTGTCGGCGAAATTGTCGCTGCCGGTTTGTTGCACGCGCAGATTAAAACCAGCGGCGGTAGAAAATGCAACGCCAGCTTCAAAATAGTGGGGCGAGCGTCCCCGCGA
>DATCDZ010000011.1:0-13670 GCA_036510395.1 Verrucomicrobiia bacterium | reverse complement strand
CCGCACGACCAAGCGCGCCGCCGCGCCGCAGGGACAAGGCTTGAATGATTTGTATATCCGTTTCTTCCGCATGGCCGAGCGGCGCATCGTGGAAAAGTCCGGCGAGGGCATCATCAGCTTCATCTCGAATTATTCCTGGCTGGATGGTTTGTCGTTCACCGGAATGCGCGAAAAGTATCTGGAGGTTTTTGATTCCATCACCGTGGACTGTTTGAACGGCGACAAGTTCAAGACTGGCAAGGTTACGCCCGAAGGCAATCCCGACCCCAGCGTGTTTTCAACGGAATCCAACCGCGAAGGCATTCAGGTAGGCACGGCGATTGCCACCTTGATTCGTAGGAGCCGACGTGAGGAGGCTCAAACTAAAAAGAAAAGCAAGAGTCTCCTCGCGTCGTCTCCTACAGGAGAAATTTACTTCCGCCATTTGTGGGGCAAAGACAAGCGCGGGGAATTGCTGGCCACGATCAACGAGCCGCCGAAGAACATTTACACGCGGCTGAAACCGCCGCTGGAAGTCGGCCTGCCGTTCCTGCCGATGAAGACGGAAGCCAGCTATTACAAATGGCCGCTGCTGACGGAATTGTTTCCCGTCTCATTTCCCGGCGTGAAAACCAGCCGCGATGAATTTCTCGTGGACGTGGAAAAGGATGCGCTAGTCAAACGGCTGGAAAAATATTTTGATCCGGAAATCAGCCATGAAGAAATGAAGCGCATTGCTCCGGGCATAATGGATAATTCCGCCCGTTTCAGAGCCGAGATTGTTCGCGATGAACTTCGTCAGCGCGGTTTTCTGAAAAAGAATGTCGTGCGATATTGCTACCGCCCGTTTGATGTCCGCTGGCTTTATTGGGAGCCGGAAACCAAATTGCTCGACGAGAAACGCACGGAGTATTTCCTGCAAATCTTTGAAGGCAATGTTTGGATTGAGGCTCGTCAGAAGCAGACGATGGATAGTTTTGACCGTGGATATTTCACCAAGGTTCTTTCCGATAACTTCGGCAATGGTCTTTCCAATTTCTTTCCGCTCTGGCTCAAACCAAATCCCGATCCGTCATCGTTGTTCGATGCGGTTTCCGACGGAAAACCCAAAGCCAATCTGACCGATGCAGCGGGAGAATTTCTCGCTGACCTGCGCTTTGGCAACAAGCCCGAAGAATTATTTTACCACACGCTCGCCGTGCTTCACTCGACAGAGTATCGCGCGGAAAATTCCGGCGCGTTGCGGCAGGACTGGCCTCGCGTGCCATTGCCCAAATCGCGCGAGGCTTTACTCGCCTCCGCTGAATTGGGAAGACAAGTGGCCGCGTTGCTCGACACGGAAGCGCCAGTTGAAGGCGTCACCAAAGGCAAACCGCATTCGGAATTAAAAACGATTGCCGAGTTGAGTTGTTCCGCTAAATCAGATTTGAAAGTCACCGCCGGCTGGGGACACGCGGGACAAGGCGGCGTGACGATGCCCGGCAAAGGCAAATTGGAAACTCGCCCGTTCATGGCGGAGGAAGCGGCGGCGTTCGGCGTAGGACAGGCGTCGCGCCTGTCTCCATCTCAATCGGAAAAGTTAGAGACAGGCGCGACGCCTGTCCTACCATTGCTCGGCTCCGCCACCCACGATATTTTCCTGAATGAATCCGCCTGCTGGCAGAACGTGCCGGAAAAAGTCTGGGACTACACCATCGGCGGCTATCAGGTCATCAAGAAGTGGTTGAGCTACCGGGAATTTGATCTGCTCGGCCGCCGCATCGCCGCGCTGATTTTGCTCCAGCCGGAACTGGACAAGAATTATCAGGCCGTCAAAGCCGCCACCATTTCTCTCGCATAAAAAGAGGCGCGCCCTTGCGGACGCGCCTTTGTTTTGTTCGCCGGTCATAAACCGGACGCTACAGTTTTATTTCGCCGTTGCTGCGGCGGCTTTCACTTTTGCCGAGAGTTTGGCGCGTTCGGATTTTTTGGTCAATCCGACGGCCTGCGCCTCGTCGCTGTCGTCGCCGAATTGCGCGAGGACCTGCTGCTTGGCTCCGAGCATGGCGTTGTGGAACGTCCATTGCGCGGCCACGTTCGCATCGCGCGCGGTCTGCCAGCCGGCCTCCGCCTGTGCGAAGGCATCGGCGGCGAGTTTGAGCGCGTCGGATGCGGCGTTGAGCTTGGTCAGCGTGAAGGCGGCGTTGGCCGGGGCGTAACCGCCGATCGCGGTCAACGCGGCCAATGCGTCGGTATCGGCCTTCAAAGTGCCGGCGTCAACGAATCTTGTCTGATCTTTTGCCATGATGATTCACCTCCTTTCGTTTTTTGTTTTTTTTCATCCGCAGAAAACGTCGTTGCGGAGAAATGGGTCTGGTAGGGCGGTGCTGCCGTGCCGCCCTTTGGGTGACGGAGCATCGTCGCTCTGCCGAAAAAATTGAGGAAATCTTCGAGAAACAAGGGGTTTTTATGATTGAGCGTCGAAACTGTGCGGGCGCACGGTTGCGCGCCGCTTCCGTTTCGAGAAACTGCGCTTCCGTCGGATGAAACGGGCGTTCCGTCTGGCCGCACGCTGCTTCCGTGCGGACTGGCGGGATTTCCGTTTTTGCAAACGGAAGAGGCGTTGCGCCGGACGGATTCGCCGTCCTGTCAAACGCTGTTACAGATTGTTTGCCCGCTGTTGCGGTCTGGCATGAGATCAGAATCATGCGGCGAGACTACGCGGGGAGGTTGGACAAAAGCCGTCCAAGCCATGAAATAATTTCGGGGGTGCGGAACGGCAAGGTCAACCCGTATTCCGCGCTTTCCGCGCTGAACTTGCAAACGGCTCCAAATTCGGCTTTAATGGTTGCAGGATGTTACGACTGGCCTGCCTGTTTTTGATCATCGAAATCGCCTTGACCACGCGGATGACGTTCGGCGCGGAATCCGCCGAGGTCAACATGGATTACGTCGAGCAACGTGCCCTTGAACGCGCGCAAAAGCCGTTCCACTCGCCGCGCGCCGATCTGCCGAAAGTCCTGCGGCAGGACAGCCTCGACTACGACAAATACCGCGAAATCCGTTTCCGGCGCGACAAGGCGTTGTGGACGGCGGACGACCTGCGATTTCGCGTCGAATTTTTCCATCCGGGCTATATTTACCTTGAGCCCGTGCATATCAATGAATTTACTGCGACGCACACGCAGCCGATCCGTTTCGTGCAGGATTTTTTCGATTACGGCAACCTCGACATCGCGAACCAGATTCCGTCCAAGACCGGTTACGCGGGCTTCCGAATTTTGAATGAGTTGAACGCGACGAACCGCTGGGACGAACTCGGCGCGTTTCTCGGCGCGAGCTATTTCCGGTTGCTCGGCAAGAACCAGCGTTACGGCGAATCCGCGCGCGGGCTGGCGCTGGACACGGGTGAATCAAGCCTGCCGGAGGAATTTCCCATCTTCACCGACTGGTGGCTCGGCAAGCCGCAGAAGGACGACACGGGGTTGACGCTTTACGCCATCCTCGACAGCACGAATTGCACGGGCGCGTATGAATTTCACATCCATCCCGGCGTGACGACGGTGGCGGACATTGACGCGGTGCTGTATTTTCGCGAGCCGAAGGTGATTGATCCGACCGGCACCGACGTGCAGCCGGTCAAGACCATCGGCCTGGCGCCGCTGACGAGCATGTTCTGGTTCGGCAAAAATTCCGAGCGCCAGTTCGACGATTACAGGCCGGAAGTCCACGACAGCGACGGCCTGCTCGTGAAAATGGGCAATGGTGAGACGCTCTGGCGTCCGCTCGACAATCCCGCCGTGATGCGCCACCAGATTTTTTCCGCGCCGGACATCAAGGGCTTTGGCCTGTTGCAGCGCGAACGCAATTTTGCGGCGTATCAGGACAGCTTTAATTTTTACCAGCTTGAGCCGAGCGTGTGGGTCGAGCCGCGCGGAGACTGGGGCGCGGGTGATTTGCACCTCGTGGAATTGAGCACGGCATACGAGGGGCTGGACAACATCGTCGCGTTTTGGGATCCAAAGAACAGGCCCGCGCCGCTGAAGCCATTCCGGTTCGGCTACACGCTTTACTGGCAGATGGGCGAGGCGGACGTGAAACTTTCGGAAAACCGCGTGGTTTCAACGCGCATCGGCCTCGACCCGACCTGCGCGGACTGCCGCCAGATCGTGATTGATTTTAAGGGGCCGAAGCTCGACGCCATTCATGAAGACAGTCCGCCACAGGCCATCGCCAATTGCAGCTTCAACGCCGTGATCTTGAACAACCAGGTCATCCGCTGTGCCGAACTGGGAACGTGGCGCGTAGTTTTGAAAATTCAGCCCAAGCCAGGGAACATTGATCCCGTTGACCTGCGCTGCACGCTGCAACGCGGCACGAACATCTTGAGCGAGACATGGACCTACCAATGGAGTCCGCCGTGACCCCCGCGATTTTGCCCGACGCCTCCGGACGGCTCGCCGGACGCCCGCTTGAGGAGTGGAACGCCGCCTATGCGAAGGTGGAAAATTATTTCCACGCGCTGCGCATCCGCAACAAGGTGCTGCTCGGCGACCTTGTCCTGCGCGTGCTCGAACGCGCCCAGCGCCGCGCGCCCGCCGAGCCGGAGCGTTCCGCCACGCAGCTCGCCGCCGAGGAAATGGACCGCATCGTGACCGAATGGTTTTCCGAAGTGTTGCAATCGCCGCCGACGAAGGCCGACAACTCTCTCTCCACGCGCGGACGGCTGGCGTTGCTGCTCGCGGATATGCCCGGCCGATGGCAGGAACAATTTCTGCGCCCCGGCCCCTGGCCGGAGGAATTCACCAGCGCCATGCGCGAAGCGTTTTTGCGCGCCGGGCCGGATTTCCAAATCTCGAAAATGACGCCGCGCCCGCTCGATCTCGGCCCGATCACCGCGCTCTCAAACTTCGGCAGGCTGCCTTACGTCCGCATGGCGCTGGCGTGGGCCGGGTTCGCGATGCTGCTGATCGTGCTTTTCCGGCTGACCCACGGAGGCTTCGAGCAGTTGGTCGGCTGGCTGGGGCGGTTCAATCATTGACATGGCCGATGACCCGACCATTTCCGTTGTCGCGGCTCCACGGTTCAGGCGCGCGTGGCGGCTCTTCATTTTTTATTCTTTGGCGCTGCTGCTCACCGGCCTGGTCTCGCTGATTTTCGCCGATTTGCTCTGGCGCACCGGCTGGTCGGCCTCGCGCACGGTTTTGCTGGTGCTGTTCGTGATATTGTTTTTGTTTGCATCCATCGGCTGCATGCACGGCGTGTTCGGTTTTTTCCTGCGGACGTTTGGCGACGGCCGCCGCATCACGAACCTGAAAAATTACCGCGACAAGAACATTGACGGCATCAGCACGGCAATTGTCTTTCCGATTTACAACGAGGACATCGTGCGCGCCTATGAAGGCCTGCGCGCGACTTATGAATCGCTCGCCAAAACCGGGCAGCTTGAGCGCTTCGACTTTTTCATCTTGAGTGACTCGACCGACCCGGACAAATGGGTCGAGGAAGAACGCCGCTGGTTCGAATTGATCCGCGAACTGGACGCGCTCGGCAAAATCTATTACCGCCGCCGCCTCGACAACGAAGGCCGCAAAAGCGGCAATGTCCGTGACTTCCTCAACGCCTGGGGCCGCCGCTACCGCTACTTCATGGTGTGCGACGCCGACAGCGTCATGCGCGGTGAAACGCTCGTCAACCTGGTGAAACTGATGGAAGCGCATCCGTCCGCCGGCCTGATTCAAACCGTTCCGGCAACTGTCAACGCGGAGAGCTTGTTCGGACGCATCCAGCAGTTCGCCAACCGCCTTTACGCGCCGGTGTTCATCGCCGGGCTGAATTACTGGGCGCTCGACCTCGGAAATTACTGGGGGCACAACGCCATCATCCGCACCGAGCCGTTCATGCAGTTCTGCGATCTGCCGCAACTGCCCGGACGCAGGCCGTTCGGCGGCCAGATTTTGAGCCACGATTTCGTCGAGGCCGCGCTTATGTCGCGCGAAAACTGGGAAGTCTGGTTTGCCTACGATCTCGAAGGCAGCTACGAGGAAGCGCCGCAGGCGATGATTGAAAACGCGCAGCGCGAACGCCGCTGGTGCCAGGGAAACTTGCAGCATGGCCTCGTCCTTTTTGCAAAGGGGCTGCGCGGCGCGAGCCGGCTGCATTTGATCCTGGGAATCTGCGGCTACCTCGCCGGCCCGCTGTGGCTGGCGTTTCTGGTCACGTTCAACTGGATTTACTGGTATCAGGAATACACCGGCCTCTCGAACATTCCGGTGCAGGCGTTCACGCCCTACTTGAGCGGCTTGAGCGGCACGGCGCACGCGCTGCTCATATTCGTCATCTGCATGGTCGTCATCATGCTGCCGAAACTTCTCGCGCTCATAGACCTCGCAAATGACTGGCCGCGAAGAAAGCAATTTGGCGGGCTTGGCCGTGCAACAATTAGCGTCGCCGGCGAAACCGTTTTTTCCACGCTGCACGCGCCGCTGCTGATGCTCTGGCACACGCGCTTCGTCGTCACCAATTTTCTCGGCATCAGCGTCGGCTGGACGACGCAAAAACGCGCTGCCGGCGGCACGACCTGGCTCTATGCGCTCCAGCGGCATTGGGGACACACGCTCATCGGGCTGGTTTGGGGCGCGTTGATGTGGTGGGTTGAACCGATATTGTTCTGGTGGTTCACGCCCGTGCTCGCTGGCATGGCGCTTTCCATCCCGTTGAGCGTGCTGACCAGCCGCCGCAGCCTCGGCGCTCGCACGCGCGCTGCCGGATTGTTTCTCACGCCGGAAGAAATCAAGCTGCCGGACGAATTGCTTTCACTGCGGTCGAACCTGAAAATCCATGAACTCACCGGCGACAATTCCCCGCGCCCGCCCCATGCCGGACTGGCCGAGGCGATGCTTGATCCCTACGTCAACGCCATCCACGTCTCGCTGCTGCGCGAGAAACAGTTCAATCCGGCCTATGCCGAGCAGTTGACAAAACTTGGCGTCGGCGGCGATGGTGTGCAGGCGCTAGGCGAAAAGCTTCTGGCCGAAGGGCCTGACAAATTGAGCGCAACCGAACGGTTGCTGGTCATGGCCGACCAGCGCGTGATGGTCTGGTTGCACCAGCAATCGTGGCAGCGCCCGGGCGAAACACTCGCGGCGTGGTGGCGCGGCGCGATTTTGGATTACAGCCGCCGCGATTAGATTTCCCGGCATTGGGCAATGAACTTTCCGCGCCAAAAATTTGTCCTGTCCGGCTGATGCCAGTCACAAAACAAAATGCCGGCGCACCCGTGTTGGATAGATTGGGCGTTTTGATTGCGGGCGAAATCGCCCCAATTGCGATTCTGCTTGCGCTTTTTCTAAAGCATTAAGCGCTGTCTCAATTGATACTTTTACCTTTTTTTGGTCTAAAATAATATGTAAATAATTACGGTTTAACATTTTATATTTTTGTCACCATAACTGGTGACTCGCAGGTGACAGGACTTTTGCTAGATTGGTAACGTCGTTGATGCACAAATGCAGTGTTCCGTGTGTGTTGTGAGGCGTATGTCTGCGGCGCCGCGTTGATGACGCTGAAAATTTAGTGTTCAGTTCTCATTGGGAGCCGGAGTAGTGTCCGGCTCCCTTTTTTGTGCCGGCGGTCCAAAGGGTTTTCAATTCGCAAATCAGAAAGCAGAAAGGAACCGGACTAATTCGCCGCCGTCAGCCGGATGATTTCGCGCAACGGCGTCCGCAGTTTGAATTTCACGAAGCGTTCCAGTTTTTCCACGCGCGGTTTGCGGCGGCGCATGTCGTCGAAGCCCGGCGCATAAGCCTGGTCGTAGGGAATCAGTTGAATTTTTGATTTTGAGCAGAGCGTTTTCACCACGAGCTGCGCCAGTTCGAGCATGGAAATTTCCTCCGTGCCGCCGATGTTGAAAATTTCGCCGCGCGCCTTTTCACAATTTTGCAAGCGCACCAGCGCCTCCACCACGTCATGCACGAAGCCGAAGCAGCGCGTTTGTCTGCCGTCGCCGAACACTTTCAGCGGTTCGTTCTTTTTCGCCGCCGCGATGAAGCGCGGCAGCACCATGCCGTAGCGCCCGGTCTGGCGCGGGCCGACGGTGTTGAACAGCCGCGCGATGGTGACGGGCAGTTTTTTTTCACGCGCGTAGGCGAGCGCGAGAAATTCGTCGGTGAGCTTCGAACAGGCGTAGCTCCAGCGCGATTGTCCAGGCGGGCCGATGAGCAAATCGTCGTCCTCGCTAAACTCCGGCTTCGCGCTCTTGCCATAAACTTCCGAGGTGGAGGTCAGCAGCAGCGGCGTGGAATTTTTCGCGGCGGCTTTCAGTAAAATTTCCGTCTCGTGAAAGCTCGTTTCCAAAACGTGCAGCGCGGATTTGACAACGAGTTCCACGCCGACGGTTGCCGCGAGATGAAAAATAAATTCCGCATTCGCCGCGAGCCTTGGCAAATCCTTGCACCTGGAAATTTTAGAGCGGACAATTTTCAATCGTGGATTTTTTTTGACGGCACCCAGATTTTCCAGGCTGCCGGTTGAGAAATCGTCAATAACGACAAAGGTTTTGCCGGCATTTAACAATCGCTCGACCAAATGCGAGCCGATGAATCCCGCACCGCCGGTGACCAAAATGAAGGAGCGCGGGCGGCCCGCCTGCGTGATGTGAAATTTGGAACTCGCGGGCGAGCCGCCCGCGCTCCTGTCTGCTGCGGAGCTTTGGGAAAAATGTCTCGGCCTTTTCATTTCAATGCGTTGGCGATGGCTTCGGCCAGTTTCTGGCGGTATTCCGGGGTTTCAATCAATTTTGCCTCCGCCGGGTTCGACAAGTAGCCGCCTTCGACCAAAATCGCCGGGCGGTTTTGTCCGCGCAGAACTGTGTCAAACCGCGAGCGGCGGACGCCGTGATCTTCCATGCCCACCGCGTGCAACAATGCGCTGTGAACCTGGATGGCGAGCCGGATATTTTGCGCGTCAAAGGTGTTGTTTGGAAGAATATCCGACCAATTGTCCCCGAAATCGCGCGTCAAAGTTGACGGCATTCCCGTCGGCGTGAGGCAATAGGTTTCCAGGCCGCCGGCTTTTTCATTCCGTTTGCCGGTCTTTTTATCCTGGTTTGTCGAATTGAAATGCAGGCTGATGAACACATCCGCATGATGCGCCTCGGCGAACACGACGCGGTCCGCGTTGGTCACATACACGTCGCTCGTCCGCGTCAGAAAAACTTTCCAGCCCTCGGCTTCAAGCAGCGGCTTGAGGCGTTTCGCCCAGTCGAGCGTGAATTCCTTTTCAAACGGCCCGTCCTGAACGCTGCGTGCGTATGTGCCGCGGTTGCTGCCGCCGTGGCCGGGGTCAATCACGATGACTCGGTTGGTTTTTGGAAATGTCAGCGGCGGCCCGCAAATCAGCGGCTCCAGATTTTTCTGCAAATCCAGTTCGTTCAGGAAAATTTCGCCGTCAATGAACTCCGGCGCGAAGCCGAGGTTGATTTCAACTCCGTTCCAGGTCGCTTCGAGGCTGCCGATGCCCAGAACCATCACGCCGTAGCCCGAACCGATCGCGTAAGTTGTCGTCGGCGAATCGGAAATACGGTGCGGCCTGCCGGTTTTGTGTTCCTCCGCCCAGCTTTCGAGCGAAGTCCATGCCGCAACCGGCGCGGCGGACGCGGGTGTTGGAACAACCGCTGGCGGCGGATTTGATTTGACCGTTGGAATGACCGGTTTGTTCGTCTGAATGACGGCTGGTTTTACAGCCGCGTTTGTTTCCGGCCAGTCCAGCGGATATTGCGGCGGAGCCGTCGAGCAACCCGCCAGAAAGAACAGCGCGCAAAAAATGATTCCCATTGATTTGGACACGCGCCAATTGTGCGGAACGAAATGGAGGACTCAAGCCGTTTCCTCATTTACGATTGATGAGTTACGATTTACGATTTCTTCCAGATTGAAAATTCTCGTCGCCATCACCGGAGCCAGCGGCGCGCTTTACGCGCAGCGGCTGTTGGACAATTTGAATCCGCGCGAACACGAAATCCACGTCGTGCAAAGCAACTACGCGCAACAGGTCATCGCCGAGGAATTGCCCGGCGGCCTGAAACTGCCGGATGGCGTGAAAATCCACGGCTTGAAAAGCATGAACGCGCCGTTCGCCAGCGGCTCGAATCCACCGGACGCGATGGTCGTGATCCCCTGCACGATGGGCACGATGGGCCGCATCGCGCACGGCTACAGCGAGGATGTTTTGCTGCGCGCGGCGGACGTGACGCTGAAGGAAAAACGGAAATTGATTTTAGTCCCGCGCGAAACGCCGTTGAGTTTGATCCACGTCAAAAACATGGAATTACTTTTGTTGGCTGGCGCAATTATTTTGCCGGCGAATCCGAGTTTTTATTCCGGCGCGGATTCCGTCGTGCAAATCGTGGACACCGTTGTCGCGCGCGTGCTCGACCACATTGGAATCCCGAACCAGATCGCGCCGCGCTGGGCCGAGGAAAAGGAATGAACGAGGATGGAGGATGGAAGATTGAGGATGGCAAACTAACAACATTGAAACCGTATGGTAATCATCAGAAGTTTTCGAGATTTGCGGGCATATCAACAGGCGAGAAGCGAGGCTGGCAAAATTTTTGAAATGACTAAAACTTTTCCGAAGGAAGAAAAGTTTTCAATGACGGATCAAATCCGCCGCTCATCGCGTGCCGTAAAATCAATGATCGCGGAAGCCTGGGGTCATCGTCGTTACCGGGCTGCCTTTATAAGTAAATTGACCGATGCCATTGGCGAAGCAACTGAAACTCAATCGTGGCTGGACGACGCTTTAGACTGCGGCTACATCAATTCCGTCCAACATCAGAACTTCGATGCGGCTTGGCAATCCACTGGCGGAATGATTGCCAACATGATTATGAAAGCCGACGACTTTTGTCCAGGTGTGCATTAAAAAATGTCTTCGCCATCCTCCATCTTCCATCCTCTATCCTCGCTGCGGAAATGGGGCAGCTTTGTCCGCTTCACGCACACGGTTTTCGCGCTGCCGTTCGCGCTGGCGGCAATGCTCGTGGCCGCGCGCGACAATCGCGGCTGGCCGGGCTGGAAAACTTTCGGGCTGATTCTTGCCGCGATGGTTTGCGCACGGACCTGTGCAATGACGTTCAACCGGATTGTGGATAGAAAATTTGATGCGCTGAATCCGCGCACTGCCGGCCGTCATTTGCCAGCCGGAACAATTTCATTGGCGAGCGCCGTTGCGCTGTGCGGGCTGTCGGCAGCGGGTTTGATCGCGGCCAGCTGGTTTCTGAATCCGCTGTGCTTTTATCTTTCGCCGGTGGCGCTGGCGATGGTTTGTTTTTATTCGCTCACGAAACGGTTCACAGATTACACGCACGTTTTTCTCGGCATCGCGCTCGCGCTCGCGCCCGTCGGCGCGTGGCTGGCGGTGCGCGGCGCAGATGTTTCCGTTTCGGAAATTTTACAGATGACCGCGCTCGCGTGCGCCGTGATTTTATGGCTCGTCGGTTTCGACATCATTTACGCGATGCAAGATTACGAGTTCGACAAATCGCACGGCCTGCGCTCGCTCGTCGTCGCGTGGGGGCCGCGCAACGCGCTGGGCGCCGCGTTTCTGGCGCACATGGCGATGTGCGGACTGCTGCTCGCGTTCGGATTGCTCTGCCATTTTCGCATCGCGTATTTCATCGGCTGGCTGATCATCGTCGGCTGCCTCGTGCTGGAACATTGGATCGCGCGCCGCCGCAGCTTGAACTGGATCAACCTCGCCTTCTTCCGTCTCAATGCGCTCGTCGGCGCAGTTTTTCTGATTGTCGTGGCGGCGGAGGTGATTTTCCAAGGCGGATTCAAATTGCGCTAGACTCACGCAAAGCGCAAAGAGAATTCATTTGAAAAAATCCTTTGCGTCTTGGCGTCTTTGCGTGAGACGAAATTTTTGTAACGTTCCGCCGGTTTTGCTTCTGATGGAGGCATGGACACGGTAAAATCGAATCAGCCCATGCCCGACGGTAAGAAATGTCCGCAATGCGGCACGCCGCTCCCCGCCGGCGCGCTGGCCGGACTTTGTCCCTCCTGCCTGCTCAAGGCCGGCGCGGCGGCGGACACCGTCACCGGTGCCAAACAGCCGCCGTTCAATCCGCCGCCCGTTGCCGAGCTGGCCGCGAAATTTCCCCAGCTCGAAATTCTTGAACTCATCGGTCAAGGCGGCATGGGTGCGGTCTATAAGGCGCGGCAGCGGCAGTTGGATCGCATCGTGGCGCTGAAAATCCTGCCGCCCGGCATTGGTGATGAACCGGCGTTTTCCGAGCGCTTCGCCCGCGAGGCGAAGGCGCTGGCAAAGTTAAATCACCCGAACATCGTGACGCTCTATGAGTTTGGTAGCAGCGGACGTGAGTCCGCTCAAATTGAACATCAGGTTGCCCAAGGAAGTCAAAGCCGACTCACGTCGGCTGCTACGCCGATTTATTTCTTCCTCATGGAATTTGTGGACGGCGTGAACCTGCGCCAGTTGTTGCAAGCCGGACGAATTTTCGCGCGCGAGGCGCTGGCCATCGTGCCGCAGATTTGCGACGCGCTGCAATTCGCGCACGACCAGGGCATCGTCCATCGCGACATCAAGCCGGAAAATATTTTGCTCGACCGGCGTGGGCGCGTGAAGGTGGCGGATTTTGGGCTGGCGAAAATTGTGGGTGATGTAGGACAGGCGTCGCGCCTGTCACAAACTTCAGAGAAATCCGCGCCTCAAGGCGGACAGGCTGAAAAAACGGAGACAGGCGCGACGCCTGTCCTACGCGATCTCACCGACGCGGGTAAGGTGATGGGCACGCCGAACTATATGTCGCCGGAGCAAAAGGAAAATCCCGGCGAAGTGGACAATCGCGCGGACATTTACGCACTGGGCGTCGTTTTCTATCAAATGCTGACCGGCGAACTGCCCGGCAAGAAAATCGCGCCGCCATCAACGAAAGTTCAGATTGACGTGCGGCTGGATGAAATTGTTTTGCGCGCGCTGGAAAAAAATCCCGAACTTCGCTACCAGCAGGTCAGCGAAGTCAAGACATGCGTGGAGAACATTCTGACCAATCCAATAAATCAGCCATTACCTTCAAAAATAAGCAAGCCTATGAACTCGAACCTCAAAAAGAACACAGACATTGCCATAGTTGTATTGACCATAATCGTCTGCATCATCGCTGGCTGGTTTATTTTCCGGAAACCGGCGCACTCGCCAGGATTGGTAAGCAAACTCAATCTTGAACCTGCCGCTTCCGCCGAAACTTGGTCGCCCACGCTCGCGCCGGGCGAGAAGCCGGACCTGCAAAAAATTCTGGACGATGCAAAAACCTTGATGGATCAAGGCCGTTACGAAGAATCGTTGCAGCGACACATCTGGCACTTCAACCATGCGGCGGAATTTGGCGACTCGTATCAAAGTGTCGTCCGCCTGACCTCCGGGCTTTCGGATTGGGAAGAATTGGGACGACGCTACCCGAAAGCGAAGCAGGCGCTGATCGAAATCAGGGACAGCCGGACGCAACAGCTTGCCGCCGGGCAGGGCTATTCCGAAATGTTCCATGAGGTGCAGGCCATCAATCACGAACTGCAAGACGACGATGCGACGGTGTTGCTCTTCAAAACCATTTACGCGAAGGATCCCAAACTGGCCGGACAAAATTATTTTTGGGTGGAAGACTTGTTGCTGCAAAAAGGAGAATACGA
>DATCDZ010000010.1:0-2955 GCA_036510395.1 Verrucomicrobiia bacterium | reverse complement strand
TCACACCTGATTTCTGGCAAATCGAAACGGAAACGTCAAGCCGCCGCGAACCCGCCCGTATCGTTTCCGTGCAACGGTGATTTGTTCTGCGCTTGCCTAATGCTTTCCGCGACTTACGATGCACCCGTCTGCATGAAAGACCAAATCATCCAATTGTTAGGCCGAAAAGATTATGTCCCGGCGAACGTGCCGGAACTGCTCCGGCTGCTCCGGCTCGCGTCCAATCGTCAACAGGAATTGCAGGCTGTGCTGCGGCAGTTGGAGCAATCCGGCGCGGTCGCGCGCATCAAGGGCAATCGCTACGTCTGCCCGCGCGAGGCGGATTTGATTCCCGGACGCATCCGCATGAACCGCGCAGGAAAAGGTTTTCTCCAGCCGGACGATTCTGACCTGAAAGAAATCGCCATTGCCGAAAGCGCGACTGGCACGGCTTTGCACGAAGACCGCGTGCTCGTGCGGCGTGACGTGCGGAAAAATTTTCGTTCCGGCGACGGCGCGCAAGAAACCGGAACGGTCGTCCGCATTCTGGAACGCAAACGCACGCAAATGGTCGGCACGCTGCAACGCGGACGGCAATTTCTCTTTGTCACGCCGGATGACCCACGAATTCCGCACGATATTTTAGTTCCCGAACCGCGCGACGTTGGCCGGCCCGCGCATATCGGCGACAAAGTGGTCGTCGAGTTGCGCGAATGGGAATCGCGCCACACGAATCCCGAAGGCGAAATCGTCGAAGTCCTCGGCGCGCCGGACGAGGAAGGCGTGGACATGCTTTCCGTTTTGCGCCAATACGATTTGCCGCTGCATTTTCCGAAAGCCGTCTTGGCCGAGGCGAACGCCATCGGAAAAATCATTGACCCGCGCGACGAGGCAGGCCGCGTGGATTGCCGCGCGCACAATGTCATCACGATTGATCCCGACGACGCGAAGGATTTTGACGACGCGATCTGCCTCGAAAAAATTTCGGCGGAGCAATGGCGCTTGTGGGTTCACATCGCGGACGTATCGCATTACGTCAAGCCCGGCACCGCGCTCGACGCCGAGGCGCAGAAGCGCGGCAACTCGACTTACCTCGTGGACCGCGTCATCCCGATGCTGCCGGAAGCATTGAGCAACGAACTTTGTTCGCTCAAACCAAACGTGGATCGCCTGACGAAGTGCGTGGAATTTCTCGTGTCGAATGACGGGCGCGTGTTGAGCACGAAATTTTATTCCGCCGTCATCCATTCGCAATGTCGCTTCGCTTACGGTGAAGTGCTGGAAATTTTACAACGCGCGCCGGCGGACGATCCGATTGAGCAGATGCTTCATCAAGCGCACGAACTCGCGCAAAAAATCCGCTGCCTGCGTTTCAAAAACGGTTCGCTTGATCTCGATTTTCCCGAAACGAAAATCCGGTTGGACGAACACGGAAAAATTCTGCGCATCGAAAAAACCGAGAACGACGTGTCGCACCAGTTGATCGAGGAATACATGCTGCTCGCGAACGAAGCCGTCGCGACACGCCTGATGAGTTTGCGCACGCCCGCGATTTATCGCATCCACGAAGAGCCGGACGCGCGGCGATTGCAGGAATATCGCTCGGAAGTTTTGGCGCATCACGTCGCGTGCGGCAACTTGAGCCAGCCCGCCGAAGTTCAAAAGCTTTTGCAAAAACTCGGCACGCTGCCGATTGGCGCGGCACTGAAAATTGGATTTCTGAAATCGCTCATGCGCGCGCGTTACGCGGTCGAGCCGCTCGGCCATTACGGTTTGGCGAAAAAGAAATACACGCACTTCACCTCGCCCATCCGTCGCTACGCAGATTTGGTTGTGCATCGCGCGCTGTTTGACAAAAATCCGGCGTCGGCTTCCGCGCTGAAAGAAATCGCCGAGCACATTTCCGTGACGGAAAGAAATTCCGCCGACGCCGAGCGCGACAGCAAGGACGTGAAATTGTTCGCGTTCCTGAAGGCGCAACTCGCGTCCGGCGAGCCGGTGAAATATCCCGCGCTCGTGACCGACGTGCGGAATTTCGGTTTCTTCGTGGACGTGAGCGGCCTCGCGATGAGCGGCCTCGTGCCGTTGTCGTTGATGCAGGACGATTTTTATGTGTTCGATGAAGCGCGGCGTAATTTGGTTGGCCGCCGCACGCGCCGGATGATCCGGCTCGGTGACAAGCTCACCGTGCAAGTGGCGCGGGTTGACACGTTCAAAAAGCAGGTGGACTTTCAACTTGCCGGCGAGGAACGCAAAGTGGGTGCGCCACGGCCGCCATCACGACCGGACTCAAAGCGCCAGCAGTCATCACGTCACGACGACTCGCGCCGACATGATTTGCGTTCGGCAAAGCCACAATCAAATTCCGCGCGACCGCAATTAGGAAGTGGAAATAAATTTCTGCTGAAAGCCTCCGTGCGCTCGTTCGGCGGCAAACGACGCCGGAGATAAACGGAATTTTCCAGGGCATCAGCGCCCGTCTGAAAATTCACTTTTCTCGCGTAGGAACCGAGGTGACGAGGCTCAAATCTCTTGGAAAATATGTGCTTGAATGGGATGGAATGAGACTCCTCACGTTGTCTCCTACATTTTTCAGACGCGCTTCATGCGTGCGCTCCCAATTGCAGCCGTGCATCCGATTCCAGCATGGTTTTCAAATTCGGCCAGCTTGCCTCGTTCATGTCGTTGAACGCGTTCAGATAAACGGCCACAACTTCCGGCGGGTTTTTTGCGAGCAGAGTTTCAATGGCGGATTTCAATTTCGCGTCGTCAATTTCTTTTGGCAGATCGTCCACGACGCCGTTGTCGTTTTTGATTTCCAGCGCGTTCAGGAAATCCACGAGCATCGGCCTCTGCTTTTTCACGAGCCACACGCGGAGCAACTGTCCTGCGGCGGCCTCGAGGCCCGGGCGCGACAAGACGGAAATCATCAGGGCGTGGCGCTGCGCGCGCGGCTGGCGTTCGAGGAACACGGCG
>DATCDZ010000009.1:0-27017 GCA_036510395.1 Verrucomicrobiia bacterium | reverse complement strand
GGACGCCGCCAGATGCGGAACATCCGCCGCCGCCCCAAGCTGATCGCCGCTTTCTGGAAACAGGCTGGATTGTGGTGAATAACTCACTATATTATGCAGAAGTCAATAAATTCGATACTTGACTTCTTCAACGCGAAGAAGGAAGATTTGAATATGAAAAGCAACATGACAGCATCAAACTTCGCCAAGTTGGGCATATTCTGTTGCCTCGCCGGGATGCAGACCAGCTGCTCGACATACCTTGGAGGTGCGGATTACGGAGAAGGAATGAAGCGAGCTCTTCAGCAAGAGTCAACACACTACCCTTTGTATGCAACTGTGGCCAATCAAATCCCGGCCGTGCAAAAAAGCACAGGAGATGCTCGCGTATTTTTTTACCACATCAATCCTCTAAATACTTCCTATAATGTAATTTTTTACAGTATTTCAATTGACGGCCAGACCGACGCCAAAGGCATTGGATATATTTTGTCGGGTTCGGGTTCGCATTGTCTATTTGTTGACCACATTGCTGGGAGTTGTAAAGTAACGGTTGACACTGGGGCCAATCTAATGGGGGTGGATCCGCCGAAGGAATTAATTCTCAATTTAGTGTCTGGCGAAACGCGGTATGTTCAGATTGAGGAGGAGGGCGCGGTTTCTCCAACGAAACGGCTAATTCTCATGGAGGATCCGGATCAGGCGGTGAAGGATCTGAATCAATGCTTTTATGTGGGATCGGAAGCAGCCGGCGTCCCAAAGGAATAGAAATGACTCGATACACTGCTACTAGCTGTCTATTGAGTGTGGTTTGCCTGTTTCTTTTCGGGTGCGCCTCTGGGCCAACTTATTCCTCATTGCGGTCGGAAATCTTGCCAATCGCTTCTGGGAAGGGTCGCATTTTCATTTATCGAACTTCCAAGTGGGAGGGTTCCGCGATGCAACCAAATATCTTGATCGACGGCCAACGTGTGTGGTCAGCCGTTACGGGAGAGGTTTTCTTCGTGGATCTGCCGCCGGGTATGCACTCGGTTTTTTGCGATCACGAAACTGTGAACATTCGTCTCGACGCGAGTGAATCACGTTACGTTGCGCTTGAGAATTATCAGGTTGGAGGTGATATTCTCTGGCATGTGCGACCGATTTTGGTTGACCCTGATCAGGGGAGTCAGGAAATTGAAAATCTACACTACATCGGGCACTAATGGGCTGTTTCGTTTGCAACGGAAACAAAGAAAAGTGATCAATCCTGAATATTTACAGGTCGGCGCAGGAACGCGGACAGTGTCGCATCAAGCGGACGCTTGAAAACTTTTTGACACCGTTGGAATCAGCCTTTAACTTTCCGCCATGAAAGTTTTGCTCACGCCGCATCAGGAAAAATTCGTCGGCCAGAAAATGAAGGGCGGCGGCTACTTGACGCAGGACGAGGTCATCCGCGAGGCGTTGCGCGTGTATGAACTCGTCGAGCAGGAGGACAATGACCCACAACTGGAAGCGGCGTTGCGCCACGCACTTCGCAGTCCGTTGAAAAAATACAAGCCCGGCCAATTCGCCGCCCTTGCCGATTGAACCGGGTTGAATCTTCGTCCGCCACGCTGCCGAACTGGACGCGTTCGGCTACTTCCAACACATCCGCGAAAATAATCCCGAAGCCGCGCTACGATTTCTCAAGGCCGTTGACGGCACAGTGGAAAATCTGGCTTTGCAACCATTGAAAGGCCGGCTGCGGAAATTTCGCGGCAGGGATTTGAAGAACATCCGTTCGTGACGCGTGGATGATTTTGAAAATTACCTGATTTTCTACCGCTTTGCCGGAATGCGATTGGAGATTCTCCGCATCAAGCATGGCGCGATGGATTTTCCACAAGCGTCGCGGCAAGATTAAAATTTTCCATGCGGATGAATGGCGCGGATTTTTATTCCAGCGCGATGATCTGGCGGAACATTTCGTAGACGACGCTGCGGCGTTCGGCGAAGACGACTTTGAAGAGCGGGGCTTTGTTGCCGGATTCGTGCTGGAGAATCAGGCGGCAGTTTTCCACGCGCATTTTGTAAAATCCCTCCAGTTCGTCCTCAAGCGGTTCGGGAAAGGCTTCGCCGCGTTCAATCTCGTGGATGACCGCGCGGAGCGGCTTGCGCACGTCCGGCGACTGGCGGCGGATGAAGGCGAGCGGCTGCGCCTCGACGATGACTTCAATCTTCATCGAGCACGCTCAAGGGATAGTATTTTCCTTTGCCGGCTTTGGCATCGTTGATGGCTTTCATGGCTTTCGGATTGGACAAAATTTCCATCTGCTCCAGCAAGTCGGCCATCCGTTTCCGCGGCACGATGAAGGCGACGACTTCGCCATTCCGGGTGATGGCGGAAGTTTTGCCGCTCCGGCACAGCGCGGGAAACTTCGCCTGCCCTTTCGTGATGGTCAATGTATTTTTCATGCAGATTCTACATAGGCCATTTTTTGTTTCCCGGCAAGTTTTTAATTTGAGTCTCATCACCTCGACTCCTACAAAAATTCGCAGGAACGCGGACAGTGTTCCTGTAAACTAAAATGCAAGGCGAACATGACGTGAAGCCATGCCGAAGAATTTTCCCTGACAATCAAACTTTTTGTTGCATCGGTCGCGGGCCGACGCTACAAGGGACGCATGAGCGAACCTGTCATTGCCCAAAAGTCGCCGTTTGTCCAAAAGGCCGAACCCGGCACTTATTTTTGGTGCGCGTGAGGACGGTCCAAGTCGCAGCCATTTTGCGACGGCTCACACAAAGGCACCGGCTTCACGCCGTTGAAGACGGAGATCGCCGAGGCCAAAACCGTGGCGTGGTGCGGCTGCAAGCACATGCACAACGGCTGTTTCTGCGACGGCAGCCACGCGAAGCTGCCATGATTCGTTGAATTGTTGAATTGCAATCGTTTCCTACGCAACGATTCACGAGTCAACGGTTTTTCTAAAGCAGAATTGTCTTGAGTTTTGCCGGCGTTGGCGTTAGCGATTGTCCCCGACCGAATGGAGACGAAGCACAAAATCCTGATTTTGGACGACGACACAGACTGGCTGGACACCTGCCGCGATTTTCTGGCGCAGTTGCCGAGCCAGCCGGAAATCCGCATCGCGGCTTCGGGCGTTCGCGCGCTGGCCATGCTTGACGCGCAGAAGTTTCGCGTTTTGATCTGCGACCTGAAAATGCCGCGCATGGACGGCCTGCAGGTTTTGTCCATCGTCCGCCGCCGTTTTCCCAGTTTGCGCACGGTGGTCCTCACAGGGCTTCAGGACGACCAGTTCCGTTCGCGCGCCTATGCGCTGGGCGTGGATTTGTTCTGGCTCAAGCCGGATATGCAGGAGAATTCGCAGATGTTCCTGGACTGCATCGAATCGTTTTTGGGACGCGAAGACGCCGACGGTTTTCGGGACAACCATGCCAGAAATCTTCTCGACGTGATCCGGATGGAATGTCTCGCGGACAACTCCAGTGTGCTGAAGATCACCTCCAGTCGTCTCGTGGCGAAAATCTGGTTTCATCACGGCGAACTGGTTGACGCTGCCGCCGAGGGCGCGGACGGCGAGGCGGCGTTCCGGCGCATCTTGAAATGGAAGTCCGGAACGTTTGAAAGCCTGCCCGCCGAGCCGGAACGCGCCCGCACCATCACCAAATCGGTGGATGCGCTGATGGCTGAATCGGAGCAGCGCATTGACAAATACGTCAACCCCGGCTCCCCTGAAGAATTGGAACAGCAAAAACTTGTCGAACAGCTTGCCGCCATCGCCGTCGAAGGCGCGGAATTTCTCGTGTCCATCCCTGCGAAAAAAGAAATCGCGCCGAAAAGCTGGGGCGTAAAAGGCACGGAGAATCTCACCGCTTGGGCGCGTCACGCCGAAAAGACCGCGCTCCGGCTCGGCGAGATTTTGAGCGCGGGGCCGTTGAATTACGTCGCGGGAAGCAACTTGGAACGCCAGTTGCTTTTACTGCCGCAAAATGGAAAAACATTCGTCGTCGGCTGGCCGCCGGAGGCTGTCGGCGAAAAACTGTTCGAGCAAACAAAAAAATTGACATTCGCATGGGATTCCTGAATTGGTTTTCAAGTCCGGACCCGAGGGTCCACAACCTGCCGTCGGGAAGTTTTACCGTTGACCGCCACGGCAAGGTGATGAGCGCCACCGTCGGCGCCGACTTCCCGGCGTCGCTTCTGCACGACATCGCCTGGGAAATCCTGTCGGTTTTCAAGGAGGCGCGCACGGCGCAGATGCCCCTGGCCGAGGTGAGCCTTGATTTCGCCGGCCTTCAGGTCAGCGCGCGGGATATGCAGGGCGGCGCAATCATTTTCCTTTCACCCAAAAATCCGCTCGCGACCCCGTCGCCCGCCGGAGCAAAACCATGAGCGCCAAGATTGAACAATTGATCTCCCAGACCGAGTTGCATATCGAATGCTGGAAACAGTTCAACCATTTCGTCAACATCGCCCGCGCCAAAAAATTCGGGCCGGACGACGAAACCCGGTTTCTCGAACTCAAGAGCATCATCGCGCAGGACTTGGAGATTATTTTCGCCTCCATCGAGGTCGCGTCGCCCACCAAGGACGAAATCATCACGCTCATCGGCTACGCGCCGTCACTGCGCTACCTGAACGAGATGGGCGAGGGCGACCTGCGCGGCATCGAAAACAACTGGCACAAGATTTACATCGGCTGGCACTCGGTTTTGGGGCAGCTAAAAATCAAGCAGCGCAACGGGGAAACGCCGGCCTTCGTCAGGAAAAAATAAATCCCGCCGCGACAAGTTTTCCCGTCCGCCGCGCATCGCGCTGAAACAAATATGCTCAATTATTTTCAAATCCTGGTTCTCGCGCTGATCCAAGGCGCGTGCGAACTGCTGCCCGTTTCAAGCTCCGCGCACGTCATCGTAGCGGAAAAGCTCATGGGACTCGATCCGTCCAGTCCCGCGATGACGATGCTGCTCGTCATGTTGCATACGGGAACGATGTTCGCCGTCATCGTTTATTTTTGGAAAGGCTGGCGGCGTGATTATTTTTCCACTTCGGGAAAGCTTCAATGGTTCGCGATTCAAATCGTCATCGCGACCATTTGCACGGGAATCATCGGCTACGGATTGAAAGAAATCATCGAGAAAATTTTTATGCGCGGAATGGCGCACGCGGAAGTCGAGGATTTATTCGACAACCTGCCGCTGATCTCCGGCGCGCTTGCGGCGGTCGGCTTGCTGATTATTTACGCTGGCTATCGCGAAGAAAAAATCCCGCGCCATTCGGAAATTCAGCCGCAACATTCCGTTTGGATCGGCATTGTCCAGGGAATCTGCCTGCCGTTTCGAGGATTCTCCCGTTCCGGCTCGACCATTTCCACCGGGCTGCTGCTCGGATTGCCAAAACAAAAGTTGGAAGAATTCAGCTTCGCGCTCGCCGTCGTTTTGACGCCGCCAATCATTGCAAAAGAGGCGCTCCGCCTGCTGAAAGCCCATGCGTTGAGCGGGCCGGGTTCCGCGCTGCATCTTTTTTTGCCGGGACTCGTCGGAATGATTTTCAGTTTTGCCGCCGGGCTGCTCGCGTTGAAATGGCTCTCGCGCTGGCTCGAAGCCGGGCGCTGGAAATTTTTCGGCTTTTACTGCCTGGTGGCGGCGGCGGCCGTGCTGGTGATTCACTTCAAAGTCAAATAATCCGTGCAAAGCGGTTGACAACCTATTTCGCGTCAGGATCGGGAATGAAGATTGTTTTTCCGACGACCATTTTATTCGGATTCAATCCCGGATTCGCCGCCAGAATCTGGTCGCTCGTTACCTTGACACCTTTCGCGCGATATGCCTTTGCGATGGCTGATGGCGTGTCGCCCGGCGCAATCTTGTATTCATAGCCTTTTTGCGGAACGCCCGGAGGCGGATTGTCCGTCGAAGTCGTCGGCACACCCGGCGCGGGTTTGTGGCTCACCGGAACACCGCCGCTTTTGCCGAGTTTGTCGAGCGTGTCCAAAATCTTCTGGTTGTCGTCCTGCCTTTTCTGGTCAATCTCCTGCAACTGCGCGGCGAGTTTTTTTAAATCATCCGTGCTCGCGTAATCATTCACGGCGGGCTGGCTCAACTTGTCGCTCAAATCGGACACCTGTTTTTCCAGCGCGCCGATGCGCTTGTCATGCAATTTCACCGTCTCCTGCAAATCCTGGATCTGGCCGGACAGCTTGTCCAACTGCTGCTGCGTCGCCGCGTCCTGCGCACGCGCAGGCACGACCGCGAAAGCGGCGAAAGTGAAAACCAAAAACCCGGTTAAAATCTTTCTCATGCGCGGAAAATAAACCCCTGCAACGGCACGTCAAGTTGAAGTGCAAAAAATGTGCGAAGGAAATTTGCAGTCTAAAAAAATTGGGCGTCATTGGACGGCTGCCTTTAGCAAAATGGCTGCGCTCACTTTGCCGCCCTCGCCTGTCGTGAAAATGTGGCGTTGTCCCCTGACCTCATAAACAATGACCAGCGTTTTGTTCCAGCCCGGCGACGGGTCGGCCTTCAAATAGCGGGGCTGCGCATTAAATTCAGACCTTTGATGAACCAAATCGCCAACTTGTCGGGAAACATCCGCAAAATTTGCGCCCGATCCATATACCGCCGAAATGATTTGCATGCTGCTCTTGAAACAGACGGCAATGATCAGCCCGGCGAGAACAAGCACCGCAGCCGCGATGACTAGGATTTTTCGCAACGTGTGCGACCTTGCGCGAACTGGCGGCTGTGCCGCCGCAAGAACAGGAGTGCCCCGCCGTATCGCAGAAGAAGGTGCCGCTTGCGGCGGAACGGCGGAAGCCGGCGCTGGCGAAACGACGATGGCTTGTTGGCAGCCCGGACAATAGATCTGCGTTCCCGCATAGCCGGTGCCGCACTGGATTTTCTGGCCGCATTGCGGACATGAGAACTTGTATTCAGACATAATCCGCAAGACATTTCATCTGTAGATTTATCAGATGCTTTGGCACACAATCCATCGAAACGTAAATTTGCAGTCCATCGCGTTCCATGATTGCGGTTTTATTCCCGTCAATTTTTTGTCCGGCGCTCTTTGTTCCAAGACTATTTCCCGCTGATATTGCCGACGCCGCAGATTTTAATTTCAATCCATCTGCGCAAATTCGCGCAATCTGCGGACAATTATTTTTCACGCCAGTTTTCCGTATTTCCGTATCTCCGGCCATATCCACGCCACGGCCAGCACCACCAGAATCGTCCCGATGCCGCCGGTCACGGTGGACATAATCGCGCCCGTCGCCGCCGCGCCGCCCAAAACCGACGGCTGCCAAAACAATTGCGCCACAAAACCTGATTCCGCGCCGCCCAGCTCGTTCGACGTGCCGATGAACAGGCTGTTGACCGCCGAGACGCGCCCACGTTTTTCGTCCGGCGTCAAAATTTGCACGAGTGTCTGCCGCACGACGACGCTCACGTTGTCCACGAAGCCCGCCAGCGCCAGCATCGCGAACGCGAACCAGAACCAAAACAGGCCCGGCAACGAGTGGCCGAAACTATTTTGATTCGCCACGCCGAACAAAATTGTCGCGATGCCGAAAATGGCGACGGACAGAAGCATGGCGCGTCCGGCTTTTTGCATCGGCGGACGATGCGCGATGATGAACGCGGAAATCAGCGCGCCGATGGACATCGCGTTGCGCAACCAGCTCAAGCCGCCGGTGCCGACGTGGAAAACATTTTGCGCGTAAATCGGCAGGATCGCCACCGTGCCGCCGAGCAGCACGGCAAACATGTCCAGCGTGATGATGCCAAGAATGATTTTGCTTTGATAAACGAAGCGAAATCCCTCGGCCAGATTTTTCACGGTAACAGGTTCGGGAGGTTTCGTTTTGTGAACGTGCTTGATGGGCACGACAAGCGCGAAGCAGGCAATCGAAGCCAGGACATTCAAAGCATAAACCGACCATCCCGTGCCCAGTTTTTCGGCGTGCGGCGTCAGCGCGATGACCGCGCCGAACATCGCCGGCCCGAGCACGGACGACAATTGAAACGCGCCGCTGTTGAACGTGACGGCGCGGGCGAATTGGTTTCGCGGGACGAGTCCCGGCACAAACGCGGCGCTCGCCGGCCACAAAAATGTCCGCGCGGCGCCCAGCACGAACAAACAAACGTAAATCCAAAACACCGGCTCGGCGAAATAGGAGATCAGGGTGAGGCAGCCGCTGGCCGCCGCCAAAACGAGCGTGGCCGCCAGAATAATTTTTTTCCGGTTGAACCGGTCGGCGAAATGCCCCGCCGGCACCGTGCAAAGAATCATTGGCACCATGAACGACAGACCGACGAAGGCGAGCGAAAGCGCCGAGCCGGTGCGCTGGTAAAGTTCCCAGTCAACCGCCACAAAAAGCATTTGCTGGCCGAGTGCCGCGACGAAACGCCCGATGAGATAGCGTGTGTAATTCGCGTTTCGCAAAACGGCGTAGGTGCCTTCGGCGGCGGATTTTGGCGCGGGCGCGTCGGGCAGATTTTCCGGTGATTCTTGATCGTGCATGAAACAGCGGCGCACAAGTTAGCTGAAATTTTTCGCGGGTCGAATTGTTTTGCCGCCGCAACCGCGCTATGCTGACGGCGGATGAACGACCAAAATGAAAACCCGCGCCGCTACAAATGGCCGTGGTTTGTGCTGGCGGCGGTTATTTTGTTCTTTGCGCTGACAATTGCATGGATGAGCTTGGCGGTAAGCCGGGAAAAACAAGAGATCAATCTCAACGCGCCGATTTCGACGGGCGGGAAGTGATCTTACTTCCTGATCCGTCCAAGCAGTTCAGGCAGCGCTGAAGTTCCGTCAATATTTGCCGGCGATTGTGCGAACGCGATTTGCGCCGCCGTCGGCATGAAATCCTGCGCCGACCATTTGTAACCGCTGACTTGTCCCGCCGGAATGGTTCCCGTCCAATGCGCGATCATCGGCGCGCGAAAGTCATTTGTGGAAATGTTGCTGTGAAAAAAGTCCGGGTCAATTTCAGCGGTCTTCTCCGGGACGCTTCCGCTGGAAAAGAAAATCGCGGTGCTGTTCGTCATCCCGATTTTTTGAAGCTGCTCCTGCAACTGGCCGACGTAGCCGTCAATGCGTGCAACCAGCGCGGCCTTGTTTTTTTCCGGCTGCGGCCACGGTTCCTCGGAAAACGGCGCGTCGCTGGGCACGGCAATCTTGTCGCCCGGAATTTTGTAATCCAGCAAAAGGAAAAACGGGCGGAAATGGTTGAACTGGTCGGGCAGGTTGTTTTTGACAAAATTCAGCGCGGCTTTCGTGAGCACATCGGGGATGTATTCATTTTTCCCCTGGGTGTTCGGATAGAGTTCCTCCCTGCCGATAAAATCCTCTCTCGCATTGTTCGTCGGGTTGAGGATTTCCCCCGGCGCGTAGCGGTAGATGTATTCGGCGTAAAAATTTTCCGCATCCTTGGAATTGAAGTATCCGGCGAATTCGTCGAAACCTTCACGCCACGGCACCGCCGAGGAATTTTCATCGCCCAAATACCATTCGCCGATCAAGCCGGTGTGATAGCCGGAATTTTTCAAGATTTGCGCGATGTTGATTTTATCCTGCTCGACAAGCATATCCATGTGGGAGCGTTGATGTTGTTGCCCGGAATTTTCTCCCGTCATCAAAGCGGCCTGCGATACTGAACTTGTGTCGTTGGCGGAATAATTTGTGAAGCGGATTCCACCGGCGGCGAGCTTGTCGAGGTTCGGCGTCTGGAAATTTGTCTGGCCGTAGCAGCTCAAGTCGCCGTAGCCGAGCCCGTCAACCTGGATGAAAATGATGCTCGTGCGACGCGGAATAGCTCTTGGCGTGCCATTGGTGCCGAACATCGTTTGCATCTGCGAATCAGTAAGAGGAGCCACGATGGAGAAAGCCCGCGCGTCCGGCAAAAATTCAAAAGCCGCGACTGTGAGAATTGCCGCAACAAGTGCGCGGCCAAGCCGGTTGAAACAGGTTGATTTCATGTGAGCTTTGATTCTGGAAAGTCCGGGGCGTTCAACGCAATCTTTTTCGGTTCATTTGTTGTCGAGATGAAATTCGTTCTGCAACGGCGTGACCTGCCGTGTTTGCACGTCGTAAGCCCAGGCTTTCAGCGTGAGCGCGCCTTTGGGCAGGTCTTGCGGGCGGATTGCCTTCTGCCAGCCGGCGGCGACATAGGCGCGGTCGTGGAATTTTGCAACCAAGTCCGGCCGCCCGAACCGCGAGTCCATCAGGGCAAAAATCACTGGCCTGATGTCCGGGCTTTCGTAAGTGAACAGGACGCAGTCGGCGGCGGTTTTGCGGCCGGCGGACATCGCCCAGCCCGAAAGATAGATGTTACCGCCAACCGTTTGGGTTGATCCGATGGCTCCGCAATCCGGTTGCGGGTTTAATTTGAAGTCCGCAAGCCGCGTAGTTTTGATCAAATCGTCCTTCCGCACGCCAAGTTGATTAAGGGCGTCGGCGTTCTTTTTCAGCGTGGCATAATTCGGAAATAAAAATGACGTGGCCGCCGGTTGCGGCGGAAGCACGTCGAGAAATTGCAGGCTCGCCTTGCCGAGCATCAAATCGAGCCGAAACACGGACAGGTTCAAAACATTCGAGGGAAACGCCAGCGCGTGAAGCAGGACGACCGTCGCGCCCAACGCCACCAGCGCGAAACCCGGCTGCGATCCGCCCGGTTTCCCAAAATCATTCTTCGTCGGCGAATGAAAAGCCAGAAGAGGCACGAGGTGCGCCAGCGCCACCATGAGACTGATACCAAAAATTCCGTAGCGCGGCGAGAGCGCCTGTTCTAAGCCCAGCGCGGAACGCCCGGTCGTGGCCAGCAGCGCGCTCAAAATGCCGTAGCCGCCGACGGCCAGCCACGGCCACGCCAGCCGAGTCAGCGGCTGATGTTTTCGCCGGCAAAAGAGGCAGAGGCAGATTGCTGCAAATAAAACCGCCAGCACAATGCCGATGATGGTCGCGGTTTCCAGACAGTGCGCCGAGTAACGATCCGCCAGCGGCCCGCCAAGGAAGACGAAAAAGTATCGGGCGACCTGCCACGGCTGCGACCAGAGCATCTGCCAGAATCCGTTTGACTGCGGAAAATTATAATCGTGGAAATAGACCGCCGCATTTGCAAAAAATGCCAGCAGCCAGCACATCGCGGCGCGGGACTTTTTTTTGAAGCCGTCCCGGCCTTCCGCCAGAAACATCACCGGGAAAAGCACGATCCACGCGAGCATTCCATTGCAGAAGCTGTAGGTGCTCACGACGGCCAGCGCCGCGCAGGCAAACCATTTTGCCGTTTCACCGGCCTTTGAGCGCAGCACGAGCAGGCTGAAAAGAATGCACACCAGCGGCAGGTAGATGACCATTTCCATTCCCCAAAGCCACGCCTCGGATTGCGCCGGGGAAAAAACCAGCAGGCTGGAGATGAATAAAACCGCCCATCCTGCCGCAGGGCGTCCGGCAAACGCAGGCCGTCCCAGCCAATAGACAGCGCAGGCAACCGCACAGGCCAGGAAAAAAGTCGCGGCTATTTCATAACCAAGATTCCAATGGGTGAGGCTGCCGAGCAGCAAGACGAAAGTCCGCAGCAGGACGAACCTGCTTTCGTTGTGCTGCGCCCACAAGTCGCCGAAAGTCAACTGGCCGGTTTTTAATTTCACAAAAAGGCCGGCGCTGTCATCGTCCCATTCATCCCAGTAAGGCACGTTGACCGCGTCGCGCCACAACAAGACCGCAAGCACGACCGGCGGCACCAGAAGCAGGCTGGTTCCCAGAAGCCGCATGAAGGCCGGTCGGATCGGGTTGGCGGTCATTTGCTCAAATGATTTTCTGTTCTGGTCAAATCCTGTCGCGGATAATCCAGCCGGTAGAGGTTCAGTTTTACCGGCGATTCATAGCAAAGGGTTGAACCGGATTTGGTGGCGGCAGAAATGGTGATGGCTGTCACTTCCAAGCCGGACAGTTTGCTCCATCCGTCCATGGAAGCCAGCGAGACGAAGGACGCCTTGTCGCCAACCAACGGCGACAATATGAATCCGCCGCGCGCCTCGCCCGGAACCAGCCGGAAATAAATCTGCCGGCCATCGCGCAGGGAAACCATCAACCGCACAATCACGGGCTTGTAAAGGGCTTCGGCCACGGTTCCGAGCATGGATTTGTTTATGTCCATTTCAGCCCAGAGCACGGTGTTGGTGATGGAAGGAAGCGTGAAGGTTTCGCCAAAGTGAATGGTCGTTTCTGTCACACGCGTCAAATGATATTCCCTTGGTATGGCGGTGCGTTTCAAAAGCAGATATGTGCCGTTTGTGCCCTTAATGTCATATCGGGTCAGCAGCTCCGGCCATGAAAGGCCGTCGTCCAGCGACGGGTAGCGTCCGTTCAGCGGATCTATTTCAAACACGATGTTGCTGGCGGCGTGATCGCTTCGCAGAAATGCGGCGTTCAATTCCGCCAGCCCCGACGTGTAGGCGAAATAACTTTGGAAGAGCGGTCGCGGATGGTAGCTCAAGCCGCCGGCGAACAGCGCCATTTGATTCCATGGATAAATGTCCGCGTCTCCTTCAACCGCCGGGATTGGAAATTGTTTGCGGATGGCCGCGAGATTTTGGCCGTAAATTTTCTGCAAACGCCCCGTGTCCGCCAGTGATTTTATCGGAGCCAGAATGTTGCGGACGCTGAAAGTATGGACGAATTGCGCCAGCAGGCCGTCATCTGGAAACCAGCTTGTGAACGTGAAGGAAGAAAAAAATATGATGACGGCGACCAGCAGCAGGGTGGCCTGGCGGGACCATGTTTTTTCGCGTTGCAGGACGGGCCACAATACCGCCAGGCACGACAGCGCAGCGACCAAAAGCGACAGCGCGACGGTGGTTTCGTGGTCGCTGTCGCTCCGCACATAACCGTGTTTGAAAGTCATGAACATGACCGCACTCATGCCGGCCACCGGGAACACGCCAAATCGCCGGTGCCGCCGCCACGCCGCATAACCCGTCAAGACGACAATCAACGCCACCACCGACAGGAAACAAATGACAAACAAAGTTTCAGTGACTCCGTATTGCATGGCCTCGGTGTAACCATCGGTCATTTGCCGCGAGTTGAGCAGGAAAGACCAAAGCAGGCTTAAGCGTTGTCCGGCTGCGACCCAAAAAAATAAGATGCTTCCCGCAAACAGAGGCGCAATCCACGGAAAACGCCGCTGCCGGAAAACATTGTCCGCAGCGATGACGCCCACCACGACCGTCGCTTCCATCAAACTGGTGAACTTGACCAGGCTCAACAGCCCCAACGCAATCGCCAGCAACGCCTGTCTCGCCGTGATCGGCCGGTCTTCCACAAAAAAGTGCAGGAACAACAGCAGCAGAACCCAGGCGACACAACGGATGTCGAAACTTTGCCCGACGTAGAGGTTCGCCATGCCAGTGAATCCCGCCATCCAGAGCCATGAAAAAAGTTTGTTGCCTGAAAAGTGGCAGGCCACCCGCCAGCCAGCCCACCAAAATACAACCGCCAGCATCGCCCACACGATCACCGAAATGGTGAACGTGGGAGGATAATATCCGCCTGACAGAAACCCCCATGGACCAAAGGTGAATACAATGTCACGGCCAAACTGCCAGCGCTGTTCATACGCAATGTGCAGCGTCTGCATCCACGAGCCGTCAATCGTCGGTGCGGAAACCGTCGTGCCAGGGAAAAACTGGACGAGGGTATAAACGAGCGCGGTGGATGCGGCCAACCAGCGAGCTGTGGTCGCCCAAAATCTGTTTTTTGAAGAAGAATCCTTGGAGGTCATTCTGGCGCGGTTTTCTTTCCGAAATTAGAATCCAGCGGAATCATTCGCGCAACGATGAAACTCGGAATCGTCGCCAGAATGACCCACAAAAAAAAATGCGGGTAGCCGAGGCGCTCCTGCAACCAGCCGCTCCACATTCCCGGCAGCATCACGCCCAGCGCCATAAAACCGGTGCAGATCGCATAGTGTGCCGTCTGATGTTGGCCGCGCGCGATGTAAATCATATAAAGCATGAACGCCGTGAAACCAAAACCATAGCCGAACTGTTCCACCGCCACGCCCGCGCCGATGGCAAAAAGATTTTGCGGCTGCGCATACGCGAGCCAGATGAAAACCGCGTCCGGCAGATGGATCGCCAGCAGCATCGGCCACAGCCAGAATTTCAAGCCGTGCCGCGCCACGGCAAATCCGCCGAGCACTGCGCCGAAAATAAACACCATGACCCCGACCGTGCCGTAAATCAAACCAAGCTGGTCGTTCGCCAGACCAAGTCCGCCCTGGTCGCGCGGGTCGAGCAGGAACGGCTGCGCTATTTTCAAAAGCTGCGCCTCGCCCAGCCGGTAAAGCAAAATGAAGGACAGCATCACGACGATTTTGGGCTTCTGAAAAAACGTCCCGAAGGTCTTGAGAAATTCCGCGAGAAAATTTTCCGACGAGGCGACGCCCTTGGGCTGGTCCGTCGCCGGGCGCGGCAAAACGAACCAGTGATAAAACCCCAAGCACAAAGAAAATCCCGCCACGAGCGCGAATACGGTTGACCAGGAAAAAGGAACGTTGCCGGAGCGCAGCTCGCAAATTGTCGAAAACGAACCCTTCAATTTCGGGTCTAGCTGGAAAATCACAAGCGCCGGTTTGTTCCAGTTTGTTGCGTTGAAAGTCAGTCGCGAACCTTCGGCAATTGAAACATCGCCCGATTTCGTGAATGGAATGACGACAACCTCACGGCCTGGGGATTGCGACAGGCTTATGCGTGCCAAACCAATGTCGCCAACAGACCCACCCGTAGTTTTTGCCTTTGCGCCGAAATGTTTTTCAATGGTTTCACTCAGTGGTTGGGAAAAATTCCGTGTCCACCAGGATATTTTATTTGGTCTGGCTTCTGTTTCAACCGGACAAAATCCGTTTTCCACATTCCACGCCTTTGCTGTATTAAGAAGAATTTGGATGTCTAAATTTGGACGCGTCTGCGGATTGATTTTAATGGTTTCGGGTTCCGCAAACACAGATTGTCCGTTTTGGTTCGCAATGCTGGCATTGGATTTTTCTGGATGGACGGTTTCAACCAGCACCGCGTCCGGACTGGTTTCAATTTGCAACGGAATGCTTGGCAAGCTCGTGCGGACTTGGATTATTCCAACCAAAATGACAAGCAGCCCTTGCGCGCAGATTGTCGCCACACGGTAAAACATGGTGCGGACGCCGACGAAAAACGACTGCTCGCGCTCCGTCGTCGCCAGCATATAAAAACCGTCCGCCGCGATGTCGTGCGTCGCCGAGCTGAACGACAGCAGCCAGAAAAACGCCAGCGTCAGTTGAAAAAAATGCGGCGCGGGAATGGTCAGCGCAACGGCGGCGAACCCCGCGCCCAGGAGAAATTGCATCGCCCAGATCCATTGCCGCCGCGTTTTCAAAATGTCCACGACCGGACTCCACAGCGGCTTGATGACCCACGGCAGATAAAGCCAGCCGGTGTAAAAAGCGATGTCCCCGTTCGACACGCCGAGATTTTTGTAGAACACGACCGACACCGTCGCCACGAGCGCATTGGGCAGCCCCTCCGCAAGATAAAGCGTCGGAATCCAGGACCACGGGCTGCGGGAGGTTGTTTTGGCGACGGCCATCCGCCCTTAAATAACAGGCTTCGCCGCCGGGCGCAAAATTTTCCGGCTTGGCACTTTGGCCGCGCAATGGTTGAGTCTTCAGATGACCGGCGCATTTCTCAACGCCATCGGCATTTTGCTCGGCGCGATTTTCGGGCTGGCGCAACGCGTGCCGCTTTCCGCGCGCTCGCAGGATTTTCTCCGCCGGGCGCTCGGCACGGCCACGGCCTTCTTCGGCCTGCGGCTGGTCTGGCTGAACGTCAACGGCGCTTTCTGGCCGTGCGCGAGGCAGATTTTGATCACGCTGCTCGCCATCGTTCTCGGAAATCTGGCCGGCAAAATCCTGCGCCTGCAAAAAATCTCGAACCGCCTCGGACGGTTCGCCGGAAAATTGATTTCATCCGCGCAATCCAATCCGTCGCGCAAAACCGCCGGCTTTAACGCCTGCGCGACCCTGTTTTGCGCCGCGCCGCTCGGCATCCTCGGCGCGGTGACGGAAGGATTGTCCGGCGATTTTTATCTGCTTGCCGTCAAAGCCGTGATGGATGCGCTCGCGATGACCGGTTTTGTGAAAATTTTCGGCTGGCCGTCCGCGCTGTCGGCGTTTCCGGCTTACTGTTTTCTCGGCGCAATCACACTGGCCTGCCGGCTTTGCACGAGGCCGTTTCTCGATGCACACGGATTGATTTGCCCGGTCAGCGCCGCCGCCGGATTGACCGCATGCGCGGTGGCGCTGGTGATTTTTGAAGTCCGCAAAGTCGAGCTGGCGAATTACCTGCCCGCGCTCGCCGTCGCGCCGCTGCTCGCGAAATTCCTTGCTTGGTAAAATTATCTTGTAAATCGTGCGGTTTTTTTACAGGCTGAAGTCATGCTTCCCAAAAGGAATCTTTCGGCGCATCAGAAGCAAATCCGGTTTTTCATCGGTTTGTCCATTGTCATCATCATCGTGGTGACAACCTTGGTTTTTTGGCTTTTGAACCGGCCAAAGTATGATTGACCTCACTGAATCAGCCCGCGCTTTCGCAGCACCGCCTCCATCGCCCTGTCCATGAGCAGTTCGGCCAGCGGCCTCGTGATTTCGTCGAGGGCGGCGATTGCGGTTTGCAATTGCTGCAAATCGCCGGAACCTCCGGAATTTACTTCCGCCAGAACCTTTTCGACCTCGCGCGCGGTCGTCTCAATTTTGTCGCGGTAATCCTTCTCAATTCCGTCCGCGTAACTTGCAAGCGCGTTTTTTGTCGCCCCCAGGGTTTCATCCGCCTTCAACTTCGCCTCAATCCAGCGGCGCGCGGCCAGATCGTCAAAGGCATGGTCAACCGATTCCTCGACCATTTTTTGCACGGCGAAATCGTCCACGTCCACGGCGGATTTCATTTCCACGATTTTTTCCTTGCCCGTCTTCGTGTCGCGCGCGAGGACGCGCAGAATCCCGTTCGCGTCAATTTCGAACTGCACTCCGACTCGCGGAACGGCGCGCGGCGCGGACTCGAACTCAACCGTGAATTTTCCGAGGCTCCAATTGTCCTTCGCCCGCTCGCGTTCGCCCTGCAAAACGTGGATGAGCATTTCACGCTGAAAATCCATCGCCGTTGTAAAAAGTTCTCCGGCCTTGACGGGAATTGTCGAGTTGCGCGGAATCAAAACATTCATCAATCCGCCAAACGTCTCAATGCCCAACGACAACGGCGTGACATCCAGCAGCAGAACATTTCTGAAACCGCCGCTTAAAATCTCCGCCTGAATTGCGGCTCCGAGCGCCACAGCCTCGTCAGAATTTTGCGACGTGTTCAATTGCGGCCCCGATGTTTTGTGAAAATCAGAGCCGATTCGCAAGCTGCCGCGCGCCTCCTCAAAATCCGCGCAGCCGAAAAGTTCGCCGACAAATTTTCTGACCATCGGCATCCGCGTCTGCCCGCCGACCAAAATCACTTGATCCAGGTCTTTTGCCTCCAGCTTCGCGTCCGCGAGCGCGCGCAGGCAATGCGGGCGCGTCCGCGCGATGATGTCGTGCGTGAGATTTTCCAGCTCGGCGCGCGTGAGGTTGTAATTGAAGGAAAAATCCGGCGTGAGAAACGGCAGCGTGATTTCCACTTCCGTTTCCGTGGACAATTTTATTTTTGCAATTTCCGCTGCTTCGCGGACGCGTGAAAAGTAGGAGAGGCGTCGCGCCTGTCTCTGATTGATTTCAGGACTTGAAGATGGAGACAGGCGCGACGCCTGTCCTACATTGATTTTCTCCACCAAAAAATCCACAAGCCGCTTGTCCAAATCATCGCCGCCAAGCCGCGTGTTGCCGTTCGTGGACAGCACCTGAAAGACGCCCTCGTTCAATTCCAGAATCGAAAGGTCAAACGTGCCGCCGCCCAGATCATAAACGGCGATCTTCGACTTCTCGCGCAACTTGTCCAAACCGTAAGCCAAAGCCGCTGCCGTTGGTTCATTGACAATTCGTTCGACGGAAAATCCGGCAAGTTCTCCTGCCCGCTTCGTCGCATTGCGCTGCGCGTCGTTGAAATACGCGGGAACAGTAATCACTGCGCGCGAAATCTCTTCGCCAAAATAATCTTCCGCGTCGCGTTTCAACTTTTTCAAAACTTCGGCGGAAATTTCTTCGGGCGAATAATTTTTGCCGTGAATTGGAATCGTCACCGCAACTTGGTGGGGCGAGGCTACTGACGAGCCGTCTTCGGCTCGCGAGGACGCTCGCCCCACCGGACTGCAATTTAGCGGAAACGTCACGTTTTTTTCATCGTTGGAAATTTCCGAACCGCGCCTGCCGATGAATCGTTTGACCGAATAAACCGTTTCCGCCGGTTTGACAACACGCACGCGATTGGCTTCGTGGCCAACAATTGCTTCTGAATGTGCCGATGGAAAATGCACGACTGATGGCGTCAATCGCCGTCCATTTGCATCGGCGATGACAAATGGAATTCCCGAATCCACCGTGGCGACGAGTGAATTCGTGGTGCCCAAATCTATGCCGATAATTTTGCTCATATGCGAATTACATTTTAACCACCAAGTCACCAAGACACCAAGTTTTGCTTTTTCTTTGTGTTCTTTGCGTTCCTTTGCGGCTAATTTATTTTTATGAACTGCATCGTCACCGCCGGGCCGACGTTTGAGCCGCTGGACGACGTGCGCCGGCTCACAAATTTTTCCACGGGACGGCTTGGCACGGAGCTGGCCAATTTTCTCGCCGCGCGCGGCCACAAGGTCGTCCTGCTCATCGGCGACATGGCCACGCATCGCGGCGAGCGGCTGGCGCAGCGTGTCGAGACTTTTTCCACGACGGCGGATTTGCGGACAAAATTAAAATCGTTTTCGGGAAAAAGGGCGGACGCGATTTTTCACGCGGCGGCGGTGAGTGACTTTGCGTTCGGAAAAATTTTCGCGTCGGGCGAATCCGGCAAGATGGCCGAAATCAGGGCCAGAAGAAAAATTCCCACAAATCTTGGGAAATTGTTCGCGGAACTTTTGCCAACGCCGAAAATTCTCACGGAACTGCGCGGCTGGTTTCCGAAGTCAAAAATAACCGGCTGGAAATTCGAGACGGACGGCTCGCGCGCGGACGCCGTCGCCGCCGCGCGAAGGCAGGTCGCCGAATGCTCGACAGACATGTGCGTCGTCAACGGGCCGGCCTACGGCGAAGGATTCGGCCTGATTTCGCACGACAGCAAGGAGGCACATCTGCCCAACCCGCCGGTTCTGTTCGACGTGCTGGAAAAACTAGCGCGCAAACTGTAGGAGACGACGTAAGGAGTCTCATTATTTTTGATTTACAATATACGTTTACGCCATGTGGTCATTTTTTCGTAAATAATGGATTTAATTAGAGCCTCGTTACGTCGGTTCCTGCATTTCGAAATTTTTCTGTTGACATAACTAACAGTTCAATGTATAAGACCGCCATGCTTACGAAAGATTTGGTCGCCGCGTCCTCGAAACCGCTTTTGCTTTCCATTTTGGCCGGCGGCGAAAGTTATGGTTACGAAATCATCCAGAAAGTCCGCGAGTTGAGCGGCGGCCAGATCGAGTGGAGCGACGGGATGCTCTATCCCGTTTTGCACCGGCTGGAGCGCGACGGCCTGATTGAGTCCGAGTGGAAGGAAGCCGACACCGGACGCGAGCGGAAATATTATTTCATCAGTTCGGACGGACGCAAAGCCCTCAAAACCGAGCGCCGGCAATGGCTGGCCGTTCACAACTCCCTGTGCAAATTATGGAAAATCAAACCCGTTTCGATCTGAACGCCGCCGTGGAAAACTGGCGGAACGAACTCGCCGCGCAACCCAATCTCGCGTCCGACGACCGGCGCGAATTGGAAACGCACCTGCGCGACGCCATCGCTGGATTTCAGCAACGCGGCTTGAACGACGAAGAATCTTTCTGGCTCGCGCGCCGCCGCGTCGGCCAGCCGCATCGTCTCCGCCAGGAATATGTGAAATCGAATCCGTCCGGAGTTTGGCGCGAACGATTTTTTTGGGCGGCCGTAATTCTCCTGACAATCAGAGCTTGGACAGAGATTTCATCGTTTGTGTGTTCGCTTTGCCAGGGGATTGCTGTCCACATTCTTTATAACCACCATTCTGTTTCTCCATTCCTTGTTTGGTTGAGCAACAGTCCCACCTCGGATGTTGAGTTGCGCTATTTAAGTTTACTGCCAGTGGTTGGGATTATGTTTTTGCTGGCCTGCGGAAAGTTGGGCCAACGATTTTTCTGGATACAGAACATCTTCAGTTCACGTCGCAGGTTTCTGTTCGTTTCATTACCCGTTTTTTTAGTGTATTTTTTGTTGGTTGGAAGTGCTTTACTGGCTTATGCAGGTTATCCCAACCCACCTGTTGCTATCGCGGAATTAATGAATCTGCTCTACCCGGCCATACTCATTGCCGTGATAGCTTGGTTCATGCCGATGCAAAATCGAAAGACTCCAAAACGCGCTTGAGTCCTGCGCGCGGAAATTTGTAGGAGACGACGTAAGGAGTCTCTAACTTTTTGAAATGAGCCTCGTCACCTCGGCTCCTACGATTCATTTGCCGTTGAAGCGGCGTTGAACGGTTTGTATCGTTCGGCCAATGTCGTCGCCGGAAAATAAAATTTCTCCGCTGAAAAATCCTGTCACCTCGCTTTGGGGCGTCGGCGCGGAGCGCGCGGCGCAACTGGCGCGGCTGGAGATTTTCACGGTTGAAGATTTGCTGCTGCACCGGCCCAAACGTTACGAAGACCGACGGCATTTCCGCAAAATTTCCGAACTCACCAAGGACGAAGCCTTCACGGCGCGCGGAAAAATTGTCGCGCTCGGCCTCAAACGTTTTCGCGGCGGCAATAAATCCGTTTTTGAAATCATCCTCGACGACGGCTCGGCGCGATTGCATTGCCGCTGGTGGAACCTGCCGTTCATGGAAAATTATTTCGCGATGGGCGACGAGGTTTTCGTTTTCGGAAAATTGAAGGAAACCAAACCGCGCACGATGGATCATCCCGAAACCGAAGTCATCGAACCCGGCGAAGAAAGTTTCATCCACATCAACCGCATCGCGCCAATTTATCCGCTGACCGAAGGTTTGCCGCAACGCTGGCTGCGCGGGTTAATTTGGCGCACGCTGGAAAAATTTGAATCCAACGTAGGACAGGCGTCGCGCCTGTCTCAAATTTCCAATTCAGAAAATGAGAGACGGGCGCGACGCCTGTCCTACGCAAACGCAGTTCGCATGATTCATTTTCCTGAAGAATTGACTGACGTGGAAATTGCGCGACGAAGGCTGGCACTGGATGAATTTGTGGAACTGCAAATCCAAATCCGGTCGCGCCGGAAGAAATTCGAGTCATTGTCGAAGGCATTGCCCTGCGGTGGCGACAATCGTTTGATGAAACCATTTCTTGCCGCGCTCGGTTTCAAATTGACGGAATCACAGACGAAAGTTCTGCGCGAAATCCGTCATGACATGGGCGGCGTGCATCCGATGCGTCGCCTGTTGCAAGGAGATGTCGGCTCTGGAAAAACCGCCGTGGCCGCGTGTTCTGCGCTCATGGCGATTGAAAGCGGCTTCAATGTCGCGCTGATGGCACCGACGGAAATTCTGGCAGAACAGCATTTTCGGAATTTCCAAAAATGGTTTGAGCCGCTGGGCGTGAATGTGGAATTGCAGACGGGCAGCAAGAAAAGTGGCGAGTGGCGAGTGACAAGTGACAAGCTAACGCAGCCCCCGTCACTTGTCACTCGTCACTTGTCACTGACAATTGGCACGCACGCGCTGATTGAATCCGGTTTCGCAATTGAAAATCTCGGCCTTGTGATCATTGACGAGCAGCACAAGTTCGGCGTGGCGCAGCGCGAGCAGCTTGTCCGCAAGGGAAATTATCCGCATCTGCTGGTGATGACGGCGACGCCGATTCCACGCACGCTCGGCCTGACGCTTTACGGCGATCTGGACGTTTCGACGATTGATGAAATGCCCGGCGGGCGCGGCGAGATAAAAACTTTTATCCGCACGGCGGACAAATTGCCCAAGGTCTTGGAATTTATCCGCGAGAAACTTGCCATCGGACGGCAGGCTTATGTTGTTTATCCGCGCGTCGAAGATTCGAGCAAAGAATTGAAAGCGGTGACAACCGAGTTTGAAAATTTGAAAAAGAATTTCGCGCCGTTTCGCGCCGGGCTTTTGCACGGGCGTTTGAAATCGGTGGAAAAGGAAAATGTCATGGCGGATTTTCGCGCGAACAAAATTCACGTTTTGCTTTCGACTTCGCTGATTGAGGTCGGCGTGGACGTTCCGAACGCGACAATCATGCTGGTTGAAAATTCGGAAATGTTTGGTTTGGCGCAGTTACATCAATTGCGTGGACGAATCGGGCGCGGCGCGCACGAGAGCTTTTGCATTTTGATTTCGGACGCGAAAAATGCGGAGGCGCGCGAACGTTTGAAGATTCTTGAGAAGACGAACGACGGATTTGAAATCGCGGAGGCGGACTTGAAGTTGCGCGGGCCGGGCGAACTGCTTGGGCGCGAGCAGAGCGGTTTGCCGAAATTCCGTTTTGGAAATCTGGCGGAAGATCTGGATTTGATCCGGCAGGCGCGGGAAATCGTTCGGGAAATTTCAACCGCAGTTGGACGCGGATAAACACGGATGAAACAGGAAAACTTGCGCTTGGAATTATTGCGAACGGGATTAGATTGTAACCATGAAAGCCAGTTTCTTACTTGCCGCCGCCGCGATGTTGCTCGCCGGCTGCGGTGACAGTTCAAAAAAGGCAACGCAGGCCTTCAATGCGGTTTCCAACGTGGTGGACGCGCCGCTGAATTATATCGGCGCGGTGGTGCAGGCGAAAAAATATTCGGAAAATGTCATTGATGTTTCCTACGTCAACCAGGACATCCAGATGTTCAACGCATCGGAAGGGCATTATCCGAAAAATTTGCAGGAGATGGTGCCGGACTATCTCGGGAAAATTCCGGTCATGCCGCCCGGTTATGAACTGATCTACGACACCAACAGTTGGACTGTCAAGGCTGTGAAACTGGCGCAGCCGGCGGGTTCGCCCTAAAATTTTCCGGCGGCGCCGGGACGTTCGTCTTCAAAAAAAATAGGAACACTTTTTCCGGAGGCACTTTGCCGAAGGCGAAAGGCAGGGGGCCGCGGACCGACGCATAAAACCCGGCGGCCACGGCCACGTTCATCGTCGTCAGGAAGCGCGGTCCGGAAACTTCAATGCTGTCCTGTCTGGCGGTTGCCTCCGCGTTGGGCGGCGCAATGCCCGTGTTGTTTTCCGGCAACGCAAGGATGTCTCCCGGTTTGATCGGCGACTGTTTTACGTCAAGCGCCGCGAAGCCGGACGATTCCATGTAATACTGAAAACCCCAGTGTCCCTCGAACCAGAAATTTTTCCGCGCGTTTCCGAATTTCGCGCAAGTCTGCACGGCGGCCTGGCGCGTGGCGACGGCAAAATAATAATCCGCCCGCATCACGAGCAAGGCGAGCGAGGCACCGACGGCAAGGGATACTGGCACGGCGAATTTCGGCCTTTTCCAGCCAGCCGCAGCATTTCGTTCCAAACGGCTGACGATTAAAATTGCGACTGCCGGAACCATCGGCAGGATGGAGCGTCCGTTGACCGTCCAGTTGAAAACCGACGCGAACAAAAAGGTCCCGAAGACCCACAACGCCAGCAGCCACACGCCGGCGTCGCGCCGGTTCCAGAGATTCTCGACCGCCAGAGCGAGCACACCGATCCCGCCGACCGCCCAGAAGATGATTTGAATTTCCACGAACGTCGCGGACGTGGCCTGCGGGGAAATGAATTGTTCCAGCCTTGCGCCCTCAAAAAAAAGCGCGCCGGCGATCAACACCGCAGTCGCGGCAAACGCAGCAAGTGTCCGCGCGCACCAGAGCAGAGGCATGAAAAAAACCGCCACGGCCACGCATCCGCCGGTGAACGTCAGCGCGGTCAGGACGGTGGCCATTCCCGAAACGCCGGTGATTCCGCGCGCATAACCGGCGTATTCCATCGCGTCTGACAGCATGGCGCGGCCGTAAAGCGCACGCGTGATCCATTGGTAGGCGCACAGCGCGGCCAGCGGGATCAGCAGGCACGCGGCCCACCGTCCAGGACGGCGCGTTTCAACCAGGCTGTAGGCGGCCAGCAGCGGGACGAGGCAGACGCCATAATATTTTGTCAGTGCGGCAAGTGCGATCAAAAGGCCGGCGACGGACAATTTTCGGAAATCATTTTTGTCCATTCCCTCCATCCAGAACACAACCGCCCAGATCCAAAACGCGAGCATCGTCACGTCGCACATCACCGTCATGCTCGAAATCATAAAAACCGGCGTGAACAAAGTTGCCAGCGCAGCGAGCATCGGACGATTGCAGATTTTTTTTGCGAGCCGGTAAGTTCCCAAAACCACGGCGATTGCCGGAAGCAGAAATGCGCCGTGCAATGCGATTTCACTCCAGCCGAAAATTGCCGCCGCGAAGACGATGTAATAGCACGCCACCGGCGGGTTTTCCGTGGCGAGATACATCGGCGAGACCGTGCCGAACCAGTTCACGTTGAAGCCAAATGGATTGAGCGGATGCGCCTGGATGTTTTTTGCGACCCAGATGAAGAGCGGGTCGTCAATGTTGAACGGCTTGGCCAGAAACGGCGCGAGCACGGCCAGCGTGATGAATGTCAGCGTCCAGTTCGGATGCAGGGCGGTCCAGCGTCTGATTTTGTCCGGCATTTCTGCGCTTTTGTAGCGCAGACCGGATGCGATGAAAACATTTTTCGCTCGCAAATTTTTTCGCGACGGTGAAACTTCCGCGATGCTTGAGCAGATCATCATCCTCGATTTCGGGTCGCAATACACGCAGGTCATCGCGCGGCGCATCCGCGAATGCAGCGTCTATTCGCAAATCCTGCGCTACGACACGCCCGCTGCGGAAATCGCCAGATTGAAACCGCGCGGAATTATTTTGTCCGGCGGGCCGTCGAGCGTTTATGCGCCGGATGCGCCGCTGCCGGATAAAAATATTTTTGAGCTTGGAATCCCCATTCTCGGAATCTGTTTCGGCGTGCAATTGTTTGCGCAATTTCTCGGCGGCAATGTCGAGAAAGGCCAGAAACGCGAATACGGCAAGGGCGCGCTCACGGTGAAAGATTTGTCGTGCGCGCTGTTTGCGAAATTACCGCGAACGCTACAGGTTTGGAATTCGCACGGCGACAAGCTGACGAAACTGCCGCGCGATTTCAAGCCCGTCGCCATCACGGAAAATTCCGAATATGCCGCCATCGAAAATCGCGCGCGAAAATTTTTCGGCCTGCAATTTCATCCCGAAGTCGTCCATACGCCGCGCGGCGGTGAAATCATTTCCAATTTTGTCCACAAGATCTGCGGCTGCGGCAAAGACTGGACGATGCGCAGCTATGTCGAGCAGGCCGTCGAGAAAATCCGCGCGCAGGTCGGCAAGGAAAAAGTCATTCTCGGCTTGAGCGGCGGCGTGGATTCGAGCGTCGCGGCGGCATTGTTGCATAAGGCGATTGGCGACCAATTGACCTGCATTTTTGTCAACAACGGCCTGCTGCGCGCGCGAGAGGCCGAAGTCGTGCAGGAAGTTTTCGGCCGCCATTTCAAAATCAAACTGCAATACGAGAACGCATCGAAACTTTTTCTCGGCAAATTGAAAAGCGTCACTGATCCCGAAAAGAAACGGAAAATTATTGGCAAAACTTTCATTGATGTTTTTCAAAAAGCCGTAGGACAGGCGTCGCGCCTGTCTCTTTCTCAAAAAAAATCGAGACAGGCGCGACACCTGTCCTACGCGAAATTTCTTGCGCAGGGAACTTTGTATCCCGACGTGATTGAATCCGTGCCGATTGCCGGCAATCCCGCCGCGATGATCAAGAGCCACCACAACGTCGGCGGCCTGCCCAAGAACATGAAGTTTCAACTCGTCGAGCCGTTGAAATGTCTGTTCAAGGACGAAGTGCGGTTGCTTGGCCTGGAACTGGGTTTGCCAAAAGAAATTGTTTATCGCCAGCCGTTCCCCGGACCGGGGCTCGCGGTGCGGATTCTGGGCGAAGTGACGCCGTCGCGCTGCGAAATTTTACGGAACGCCGACGCCATCGTGGTCGAGGAGATGAAAGCGAGCGGGCTGTATTACAAAATCTGGCAGAGCTTCGCGGTGCTGTTGCCGGTGCGCAGCGTCGGGGTGATGGGCGACGAACGCACTTACGATTATACCATCGCCATCCGCGCCGTGGAATCGCAGGACGGCATGACGGCGGACTGGGTGAAGCTGCCCTACGACCTGCTGGAGAAGCTCGCAAGCCGCATCATCAACGAAGTGAAAGGCGTGAACCGCTGCGTCCTCGACATCACCAGCAAGCCGCCGGGGACGATTGAGTGGGAATAAACATGGTTCGCCTTCGCAAAAACCAAAGGCTTGCGACCAGTCCGGCGCCCAGGAGATTCGCTTCCGGCGGCTCTGGAACGGTGGTGATGTCGAGCGACCAGCCGGTGACTTGCGCCGTGCCGCCTTCCGACAGGTCCGCCAGAAAAAGCGTCCATGTGTCGTTCGGATTCCCGCCGTCAAACGAACCCAGCATCGCCGTCTGTCGCGACAAGGTATCGTCAAACGCGGAAGGGTCGGACAGTGGCGGGATGTTTTCCCCGTCCGGCTGCCAGGTTCCGACCAACTGGCCGCCGGGATTGAAGCTGCCGGGATAATCCTGGTAAAAATGGATGTCGTTGGCCGCCGAGTCGCTGAAAGTGACGCTGAAACCGTTGTCGCCAAGCCAAAGGGATTGGCCGAGGACACGCCGCAATCGGAACTGGCGAAACAAATCTCGGCGCGCACCTGGGAATTTTCCGAATTTCTCGTGAAGAAACTCGGCGTGACCGATCTCGGCGCGAAATTTCCGCACAAGGTCACGTTTCACGACGGCTGCCACGGC
>DATCDZ010000008.1:0-8657 GCA_036510395.1 Verrucomicrobiia bacterium | reverse complement strand
CGCGCCAGCCGGTGACGATGAAAATCTCGCGGACGCCCGCCGCGACGACGCCCGCGACGATGTGTTCGAGGATCGGCCTGCCCTGCACGCGGAGCATGGGCTTGGGCAACTCGCTGGTGAGTTCCCTCATGCGCGTGCCTTTGCCGGCGGCGAGGATGACGGCTTTCATTGCAACCACAGATGAATAGCGTGAACTTAATTCTGTGCAAATTTGATTATCTTTCGCTGAAAATCTTCCGTTGCATCCAGCGATGAAACCATCTCTCCACCCACGTTTGACAATCGTGCTAAATCTGTGCGGGGAATCACTTGTTGATCCTGAAATATGAGGAGTGAATCAAATTCCACCTTTGCGCGCAGCCAATGCTCCAAAATGATAGTTACGAGACGCGCTTTGTCGCGGGTCGCAACGCCAAATAAAAACAAGGGCGCACGCTTGCCTTCGACTCGGAAATCAATTGGATAGCTGTCAGCTTCTGCGTGATCCGGCAGAGTGTAGTCTTGTTTGATTTTTTCCGGGGCAACTAAACTATAAAGTCTCTCTTTCAAATCTTCGTAAAAAGTGCTCGCCACCCATGAGCGATTCAAAAATGTCAGATCATAAATTCGCGTCAGAGCTTGACCAAACTGAAGAACATTCGTGCCTAAACTATCCAGGCTAGAGTCGAGGACAAGCCTGCCTTGTTCATCCCGTAAACCCGAATCGGCCAAAACTTGATCTAGTAATTTTCCACGAGTGCCTTCGCGAAATTTGGCGAGGTCATTCTCATAGCTCAAGTGCATGAAAGTGTGTCCAAAATCAGTAAGACGAACACTTCCTGCTGCCGCTTCTTCAAGATAAAGCTGAAAGGTATCACCGTCAGGAAATGTAAATGGAGTTACGATTTGCAGATAACCTTGACGCGTAGTTCGCACTTGAACTTCGCCGCAAAGCGACTTGCACAGTCGCTCTTTTAATTTTGGCAGGTCAAAGGTCATTGGAATAGTTCTGGATGATCAGGTTCTGCTTCGAGACCTGCAATGTTGCAATCTGCCATCAAGCGATGCAATGCGCCGTTACACGTCTGATAAGAACCGGCAGCTTCGGCGAAGCCGTCAGGCTTCCTATTCGCTTGGATGTATCTCTCGGTTGTCCGATGAATATGGCAAATGAATTCAAGACGGTTGCCTTCGAGCCGGTTTGGATGACTGTGGCTCGAACCGTTGTAACGCGCCAAAATCAATTCTTCGCCACCAGCGGACAACCACTGGAGGCCACAGGAAAAGTCATCACTGATTGTTTTATTCTGTCGCACAAACAAACGAAACCGTTCGCTACCATCCAAACTTTCGACAATATAGTCACGTTTGTCGTGGTTCGCATCTGTGACATTTCTCGCGGTGGGATTTGAGACGCGTTTGGGCATGAGCAAAAGTTGCCCGATGCGCTCGTCTGTTAAAGATTCAAAAGCCATAACGCGATGACGAAGCGTAACGAACTCGTCCCGAAGAGACAACCGGAAATTAGCCAGCTACGAAGTGGCTGGAAACCGCGCCCGCAAATTATCGCGTCCTGAAAGAACGCTGGAAAACATTCGCACAATTCCATCGTGCCTTCCGGCACGAAAATTATTTTTCCCATGACGACCAGCCACTTCGTAGCTGGCTAATTTCTATTCGCCGCGTTGCGACTTGGCGGCTTTGCGACTTTGTGTTGAAAAAATCCGTGTTTCATCCGTGGCTAAAATAAATTTCATTCCGCAAACAGCTTAAAACCTCGTCAGCTTTTCTAGTTCCTTCACGCGCTTTTCGATGTCGGCGCGTTTGATCTTGGTCGTGCGCGTCAGGCCGAAACCTTCGCAGCAAAAACTCGCGGTGACGCTGCCGTAAATCATCGCGCGCCGGATGTTCGCGTCAATCGCGCCCTTGGCCGTCGCCAAAAATCCCATCATGCCGCCGACAAACGAATCGCCCGCGCCCGTCGGGTCAACGACCCGGTGCAGCGGATACGCCGGGCAGATGAAAAATCCCTTCGGGCCGGACAAGACCGAGCCGTGCGAACCTTTTTTGATGATGACGTATTTCGGGCCGAGCGCGTGGATTTTTTTCAGCGCGGCGAAGACGTTGTCCTCCTTCGTGAGCTGATGCGCCTCGCTGTCGTTCAACACGAAGCCGTCAATGCGCGGCAGGAGTTTCAGCAAATCGTCGAGCGCGATGTTCAGCCACAAATCCATCGAGTCGGCCACGATGAATTTCGGCTTCTTCATCTGGTCGAGCACGCGATGCTGGAGCGCGGGCGCGATGTTGCCGAGCAGGACGAACTGGGAATTTTGATAGGACGCGGGCAGCGTTGGAGAAAAAGTTTCAATCACGCCGAGTTCGGTCAACAACGTGCGGCGATTGTTCATGTTCAACTCGTATTCGCCTGACCAGTGAAAAGTTTTTCCCGGCAAAGTTTGCAGGCCTTCAAGATCAATTTTATGACGCCGATAAAGCTCGATGTATTTCTTCGGAAAATCTTCGCCGACGCCGCCGACGAGTTTTACCGGAGAAAAGAAGCTCGCCGCGACCGCCGCATGGCTGGCCGAGCCGCCGAGCAGGCGCGGATTTTCCGCCGTCGGAGTTTTGATGGAATCGAGTGCGGTGGTGCCGACAATTAAAACGCTCATGTTAATCTTTTACAGGGTTGATGGTTTCGACGCCGACGAAGTCTTTGGTGTTTTCAGTCACGATTTCGAGATTGTTTGCCAGCGCGGTCGCGGCGATGATGCTGTCGCGCACAGGCAAAGGCCGTCCAGCCTTCGTGACATAATTTCCCCACGCGAGCGCGGCACCAGTGTCAAACGGAAGCACCGGATAATCTTCAAGGATTTCATTCAAAAAAACTTCCAGTTGCGCCCGCCGCCGGCTGCGCGGCAGCGCTTCGATGCCTTGCGAAATTTCCGCAATCGTCATCGAAGCGATGGCGATCTGCAATTGATGCTGGACAATCCAGTTGCGCACACGCGGGTGCGTTTCCTTGCACAGCAAATTGGTGTCCAGCAAATATCTCATTTGAAGCGCGACGAAGAAACCATTTCCGGGTTCGGTTTGACCAGCCCGGCGAAAGCGTCAAGATAGTCAGCGAGCGGGCGGCGCGGCGATTTGCGGATTTCAAACCGCCGGACGATTTCCGGCACGCCGATGCGCAACGCCGAACGCATCACGTCCGCCTGGCACAGACGCGTCTTGCGCGCGGCCGTCTTGATCAAAGATTTTAATTCGCGGTCAACCGGAATCGGAACAACCGGCATGGCAATCTTCATAGTGAATCACTATAGACTGTCAAACCTGTTTGGCAAGAAATTTAATGGCTGTCCTTGCCTTTTTGAATCAGTTCGATTTCATAGCCTTCCGGCGCGTCAACGAACGCGAACGTCGTTCCGCTGGAACTGGTGGTCGGGCCGTCTGAAAATTTCAGGCCGTGCCTGGCAAGATGTTTGGCAAATTCTTCAAGATTGTCCACTTCAAATGCGAGATGCGTGAGGTCGGGCTGGACTTTGACCGGTTCGCTGCCGGGCAAAAAACAGATTTCGATCTCTTCCTCGCTGCCGGGCGTTTTCAGAAAAACAAGTTCCGAACCGCGCGGCGATTTGTGACGGCGCGATTCTTCGAGACCGAGAATGTCGCGGTAAAATTTCACCGTGCGTTCCAGGTTGTTCACGCGGTAGCGCGTGTGCAGCAGTTTGCCAACTTTCATGCGCGTAGTTTAGCGGGAATTTTTACAGGAGCAAACTGAGAAAGTGACGATGGAATCGCTCGCGCAGGACAGGCGTCGCGCCTGTCTCATATCACGAATGTATTCCAAACGGAGACAGGCGCGACGCCTGTCCTACGGTAAAAGCACCGGCACCAACTTAATTTTTCATTTCCCGCCGCGTCATTCTGCGGCATGATGCTTGCATGGGCAAACGACGCGAAGCGCGCGAACGCGCAGTGCAATTTCTGTTTCAGCACGACCTGAACCCGCCGGAAAATCTCGAACTTGAGCTGGCGCTGTTCTGGAACTCCCAGCGTGCCGCCGCGATTCAGGATGAAAAGGGCGCGTCGCATTGGGGCGAAAAATTTGAACTGCCGCCGCCGACGGTCGAGGAAGCCGAGACGCGTCTGTTCGCCGAGCCGCTGATTCGCGGAGTGCTGGAGCATCGCGACGCGATTGACGAAAAAATCAAAAGCCACGCGAAAAACTGGGACTTCCATCGCATCGCCGCCGTGGACCGAAACATCATGCGGCTGGCGATTTATGAAATGCTGCATCGCGAAGACATTCCGCCGGTCGTCAGCATCAACGAGGCGGTGGACATCGCAAAGAAATTTTCCACGCAGGACAGCGGGAAATTTGTGAACGGAATTCTCGACAAAATTCGCGGCGAAATTCTTCGGCCAGCGAAAACCGCAAAATGAAGTTTGCCGATTTACATCTGCACACGTTTTTTTCCGACGGGACTTTTTCGCCGGAAGAACTCGCCGGCCATGGCGCGCGCCTTGGTTTCGCGGCGATGGCGTTGACGGATCACGATTCCGTCGAAGGTTGCGCGCGCATGACCGTCGCGTGCGACGCGGCGGGAATCGAATTCATTCCCGGCACGGAACTCACCGCCGAACTTGGCGACACGGAACTTCATTTGCTCGGTTATTTTCTCGATACGCACAATGAAAAGTTGCTGACGGAAATTTCCAAATTCCAAATCGTCCGGCAAAACCGCATTCACGAAATGGTCGCGGCCATCAACAAACTCGGCGTGCCGCTCGAAGCCCAAACGGTTTTCGCGCTGGCGAATTGCAAATCGCCGGGACGCCCGCACGTCGCGCGCGCTCTCGTGAAAGCCGGGCTGGTCAGACATCTGGACGAGGCGTTCGAGCGGTTTCTGAAAAAGGGCCGTCCGGCGTGGGTTCCCAAAGCCAAGATGTCCGCGCTCGAAGGCATGGAGCTGATTCATCAGGCGGGCGGACTCGCGGTGATGGCGCATCCGGGTTTGAACCGCACGGACGAAATCATTCCCGCGCTCGTGGACGCCGGGATGGACGGCATCGAATGTTTTCACACGAAACATTCCACGGCGACTTCGGAGCGTTATCTGCAGATCGCGGAGAAATATAATCTGCTCGTGACCGGCGGCAGCGATTGCCACGGTTTCAGCAAAAAAGCGCCGCTCATCGGCACAGTCAAGCTGCCTTACGAACATGTCGAAAAGATGAAGTTGAAAGTGGCGAAACGAAAACTTGTGACCACGAATGGACACGAATAAAACCTGGAAGACAGAAGTTTTTCTCTATCCGTGTCCATCTGTGTCCATCCGTGGTTAATTTCAAATTCCCTTGTTCGCGCGCCAGAGCAGAATCGCGCCGACGGCCTGGAAGATGAAATTCGGCAGCCAGATGATCAGGTGCGGCGCAAATTCCGCGCGTGTGGACAGCGATTCAGCGAGGATGATGAAGCTGTAATAAACCAGCACGAGGCCGAGCGCGACGGCAACGCCGATGTTCGTCTCGCGGCGATGCACGCGGATGCCGAGCGGAATCCCGACGAGCGTGAATCCGAAGCACGCAAATGGAAATGCAATCTGCCGGCTCATTTCAACGCGAACCGGCTCGGTCAAATCTGCGCGACGCTGCGCGGCTTCGCGGAGTTGCACGGACGATTCGACTGAATTGGTGGCGTCGGGCGGCGGCAGGGACAGTTCCCGTTCGCGGTCGGCCAGTTCATCGCGCAACTGCCAGAATGTCATGTCGCTCAATTTGGGCTTTGAAAATTTGGGGGACAGATCATTCGTCGGATAAAGATTCGGAGAAGTATATTCCGTGCTATTCCAAGGGATGTGACTGCTGGTCAGGACGCGGGGTTGGAACAAATGCACGAAGATTTCCTTGTTTGTCGGATTAATTTCGACGCTTCCACTGGGCGCGGTGATGGTCAGTGCCACGTTCGTTTCGTTTTCCAGTTTCAGAACCACGACATTCTCAAGTCTGCCCTTGTTGTTTTTCTCCGTGTAAAAAACCCAGCCCCGATAATCGCGGATGAACTGGCCTTCCGGCAACAATCGTTCCGGCGATTGCAGGTTTATCAGTTCCCCGCCCATCCCGGAAAGCAGGTTTTTGTAGGCGACGTCGCATTGCGGGCCTATTTCCATGTTGATCCACGCGCTCAAGCCGCAGCAGAGCAGACTCAACAACAGGACCGGCGTGATGAGCGAGAGCAGGCTGATGCCGCTGGCGCGCGCGGCGGTGAGTTCCTGATCCGCGCTGAAACGTCCGAACACCAGCAGCATCGTGGTCAGCAGACCCATCGGCAGCGCGAAGATCAGCACGAACGGGATCACAAAGCCGACGGCTTCAATGATGGTTCCGAAACGCGCGTGCCCGTTGACGAGCACTTCGAGAATCCCCCGCAACCCATTGCCGAGCACCAGCACGAAGGTGAAGACCGCCACCGTCAGCAGCAGCGAGGCAAGCACCTGCCGGGTCAGATAATTGTGCAGCGTTTTCAAATTGGGCGGCGGCCATTTCGGAGTTCACGCCTCAACGCGCCTTTTCCTGTCAAACGAACTGCGGGCCAACCGGACACGCCGAAGTGTGAACCCCGGTTCAGTTTTTCCAGTCGAACGCCTTTTTTTTCAACGCGTAAAGATAACCGGCGAACAAAATGCCGAGGAAGGAAATCATCGAGCCGAAAATCAGGTTGCGCGTTGCGTGGTCGGCCAGCATGTCGCGGTAAACGACCGCCCACGGATAAAGAAAGACGACTTCGATGTCGAACAGGATGAACAGCATGGCGACCAGATGGAATTTGACCGAGAAACGCGCGCCGCCTTCGCCGATGGGATTTGCTCCGCACTCGTAGGCCATGTCCTTGGCCTTGGTGGTTTTGGCGAACTTGCCGAGCAGAACTGAAAGCGCCAGCACGCTGACTGCAAAGCCGATGGCCGCCGCAAGCAGCATGAGAATCGGGATGTATTGCGCGATTTGCGAATTTTCCATTCCGAAAATTTAGAATGACGCGCGGAAAAATCAACAAGGAAAGCAGGAATTCAGGAAAAATCATGGATGCTCATCAACGGCTCGCTTCACGGTCAACGACATTTCGCAAAATCCATTCATGTTTCCCTGCTTTCCTTGTTCAAAAACTTCACCATCGCCGCGGCAAACGGCGCAAGGTCGCGCGGCGTGCGGCTGGAAATCAAATTGCCGTCCACAACCACCGGCTCGTTGACCCAGATGCCGCCTGCGTTTTCCAGATCGTCCTTGATGCCAAGCGAGCCGGTGACGTGGCGGCCTTTCAAAATTTTTGCGGAAACCGGAATCCAGCCGCCGTGGCAGATGAAGGCGACGAGCTTGCCCTGCTCAAAAAACTCGCGCGTGAGCGAAAGCACCTTCGCGTCGCGGCGCAATTTGTCCGGCATGAAACCGCCCGGCACAAGCAGCCCGCAAAAATCCTGGCTGCGCGCGTCCTTCAAAAGCAAATCGGATTGCGCCGGATAGCCGTGCTTGCCGGTGTAAATTTTGATTTCTGGCGCGACGCATTTCAGCGCGTAGCCGGCTTCTTCCAGCCGCAGTTTCGGATACCACAGTTCCAGGTCTTCGTAGATGTCGTCGAGAAACGCCAGCAATGTTTTTTGCATGGTTGATTTTGCACCCGGCGGCGGGATTCGCGCAAGTTTTGAAGGTGCGATTGAAGACAAGATGAAGATGTCGTCATTTTCAACATCAGGCTTGATTCATCTGCGGAAGATGGTAGTCTCAAAACAGTTAGCCTTGGATCACAGGTATGAATCAGGCTGTTTCCACAAAAGACCCGACGGCAGTCGCCAAAGAAGTGCAGGCATCGTATCTGGCGATGTTTCCGCAGGGCGACGCGCTGTTTGTGCCGAACGCGTTCGGCTCGGCGGCGAAATGTTTCACCGGGTGCTACGCCGATTATCAGGCGGTGGACACGGACTATCACGATTTCGAGCACACGTTGCAAGGCGCGCTGTGCATGGTGCGGATACTTCACGGCCGTCACATGGCGGCGACCCAGCCCGCGCTCACGCGGCAAATTTTTGAACTCGGGCTGCTCGCCATCCTCTTGCACGACACCGGCTACCTGAAAAAACGCGGCGACATCAAGGGCACCGGCGCCAAATACACCGCCACCCACGTCAATCGCAGCACCGAATTCGCAGCCAGATTTTTGAGCGAAAAAGGCTGCCATCTCAAAGACATCCAGGCCGTGCAAAACATGATCCGCTGCACCGGCGTGGACGCCACATTGAGCAACATCCCGTTTCAGGACGAGCTGGAAAGAACCGTCGGCCACGCCCTTGGCACGGCGGACCTGCTGGGACAAATGGCGGCGGACGACTACGTTGAAAAACTGCCGGTTCTCTACGATGAATTTGCCGAGGCCGGACATAATGCCCCGCCCAAATCCAGCGTCGTGAGCATGTTCTCCAGCGCGAAAGACCTGTTGAGAAAAACCCCGGACTTCTGGGACAAATATGTGAAGCTCAAGCTCGACCGCGATTTCGGCGGCGTCTTCCGCTTCCTCAACGAACCCTATCCCGACGGCACGAATTTCTACATGGACAAGATTGAGGCGAACGTCAGACACTTGCGCGAAGTGATTTCAACCGAAGAGAACACCACCACCTTCCTGAAAA
>DATCDZ010000007.1:0-3258 GCA_036510395.1 Verrucomicrobiia bacterium | reverse complement strand
GCCGTGGCAGCCGTCGTGAAACGTGACCTTGTGCGGAAATTTCGCGCCGAGATCGGTCACGCCGAGTTTCTTCACGAGAAATTCGGAAAATTCCCAGGTGCGCGCCGAGATTTGTTTCGCCAGTTCCGATTGCGGCGTGTCTTTGAAAAGTTCGGGATAAAAATTCTTCAACATCGCGCCGCACGAACCCGAACCGATGACGATGACTTCCGCGTCTTTCAATTGCGCCAAAACTTTCACGGCGACGGCGCGCGCCTCGTCCCAATAGCCGGAGTTGAACGGCGGCTGGCCGCAGCAGACGATTTCTTCGGGACAAACAACTTTGTGGCCGAGGTGTTCCAGAATTTCCACCATGCTGATGCCCGCGCGCGGAAACAGCGCGTCCACGAAGCACGGGATGAAAAGGGTGATGGTCATTGTTGGCTTTAGCTTCGCGGGCGACCTGCGGCAGCCTCAACGCTGCCGCGCCGGATTATCAAACGAGTGTTTTTCTGCCTGCTTGCGCTCTAGTGCCTGACCGTTTTCACCCTTCAACTGCCTCCAATTTGTCCCCAAAAGTCATACAAGTTCACAAACACATTGATTTGTTGGTGCCGACGGAGGGGGTCGAACCCACACATCCTCACGGATACTAGATTTTGAGTCTAGCGCGTCTGCCAATTCCGCCACATCGGCCACCAATAGTCCTGACACCATATCAGCGATAACCGTTTTGAGAAAGCCAAAATTAACACCGGCGCGATTCGTAAAAAATATCTACAGATTTGCAGGACTGTTTTTATTTGTGAGAAGGCGGCAAGAAAGATAATCTGCTCAACAACGCTGGGCTTTACGACATGCTGCGTGACGGGGCTGCGAACTGGCTGGTGTCCACCGCGATGGCGGGAGATGAGGTCGGCATCAATCAATTAACTTTGTGTGGCCACCATGACCATCGCGACCATCAACCGGTTTATCCAGCTCCTCGCCGATGCATTTGCGGCGTTGCGCGTGGATGCCCATATTGCAATCTCGCGGCGCGAGGCCCTGCTGAAGCTTCAACCCACGCTCTCCAAATGATCTTGCGCCAAAGCCTCAAATAATCAGGATTGAATTTGTGCCGCGACTCATTATTGTTCAATCATGCGTCGGCTATTGATGATTCTGCTTTTGCTCGGCTCGCTGTCGGCGGCGTTCGCTGCTGACACCGTGACAGGCAGTGTCGTCAAAGTCCTGCCGCTGTTTCTCGACCTCAAAGGCCACGACGCCGTTTCGCCCAGCCTCTTCGACCGCGACGCCTACCAGTTTTATTTGCGCCAGCACACAAACGAAATCTCCGCCATCCGCTTCGACGTTTTGTGGAAGGCGTCGAAAACCGACAAATTAAAACTGCGCGCCGAACTTCGCGGCATCGGCGCGGGCGGATTGCCAAAGCAAACTGTTTTGGAAACCGAAGTCACGCCGGGATTTTTCCGAAGCTGGACTTCGCTGACACTCGGCGGCGACGATTACAAAAATTTCGGCGAAGTCGTAGCGTGGCGCGTCACACTCTGGAACGGCGACACATTGCTCGGCGAACAAAAATCATTTCTCTGGTGAGCGTGATTCCAGTCAAAATCATCTGCGGCTGCGGCCAGAAATACGCCTTTGACGTTGAGCCTGTCGGCGGCAAGATGCCCGTGCCCGTTTTTTGCCCCGCTTGCGGGCGAGAAGGCACGAGCGACGCCGAGCAGTTCATCGCAAAAATCCTCAACGCCAAAACGCAGCCGCTCCCGCCGCCGAGCGTCAACACGCTTTTGAATTCACTGCAATCCACACTCGCGCCGCATTTGACCGAGGCGCTTAAGAGCGCCGTCGTGCAGGAACTCGCCGCGCAACGCCGCGAACTTCTCGCCGCGCAGCACAACGCCGCCGCCGAACTTACCGAACTCGCGCGCCGGTTGGAGCAGGTTCAAACGCCGCTGCTCGAACGCCTTCGCGCCTACGAACAACGGATTTCCGAACTGGAAAAGGAACTCGGCGAACAGTCGAAGGAAAACCGCGAACTGCTGAAAATGAAAATTGACCTGTTGCGCGAACAGATTGAAAAAGAGCGCGTCGGAAATAGCCGGGTTAATTTCAATTAAAGATTCCCGTAGGAGTCGGGGTAACGAGACTCAAATCAAAAATCAGAGACTCCTCACGTCGTCTCCTACGATTTTGAAGCGGATTTTTTATCCTGGACCAGCATCGCCTGTTCGTAGCACTTCAAAGATTCCTCGTAACGCCCCAGCTTGTTGAGCAGACCGCCCTTGTGCAAATGCGCCGTGACCAGCAAGGCATCGGTGGAAATCGCGCGGTCGCAAAACGCCAGCGCCTCGTCCGCGCGGCCAAGTTTTTCCAGCGCCGACGCTTTTTTCACCAGCGCCTCCCCGTTTTGCGGCTGCACGGCCAGAAATTTTTCAAAACATTCCAGCGCCTTCTGCGGCTCATTTGCGTCGAGAAATTTTTGACCATCCGCAAGCAAATCATTTGATTTCGCCGGCGGTTCAGCCAGCAAACGTCCGCCGCCTTCGAGTTCCAGAATCCGTTTTTCCAATCGCCCGACCACGTCGAGCAGCCGCGCGTTGGAAGTTTCCACCGTCGCGCGGCCCGGCGCGGCGAGTTGATGGACGCCTTCGCCCGCTTCGAGCATCGCGGCGTGATGCGAAGAAGTTTGCGCCAGTTGCGAAAACGCGCGCCACTGGAAATATCCCATCAAAAGCAAAATTGCCAAACCCGCAAATCCGAACGAGCCGATGAGATACAAAGTCAGTTGCTGCGTCCGCCGCGCGACTTCCGCGTCGCCGGCGCGCTGCGTGGAAATGGCCTGTTCCAATTGCGCGATGCGCGCGTTCATCGCGTCGGAATTGCTTTGCGCCAGCGCGGAATTTTCCTCGCGGCCCTGCTCGATCTGCAACTGCGCCGCGTGCAACTGCGCCTGCAATTGCACAAGGCTGTTCGCTACAGAGTCGGCGTTCGTGGAAGAAATGGAATTGGTTTCGGCGGCAAAACTTCGCGCCGCAAGAAATGCGGCGAGGCAAATTGTCAGGAATATTTTTTGAAACCCAATTTTCATAACCAGCCGCAAAGCGTGAAGCGGCGGCAAATTGAAGTCAAGTGCGCTGCAGTCGGTGGGGCGAACGTCCCCGCGAGCCGCTTTTTGAAAATGTTCGCCACGGCTCGCGAGGACGCTCGCCCCACCAGCGATTCCTTCAATTCTTCTTCAAATCAAATTCAATCCGCGAGCGCGAGCCGGTC
>DATCDZ010000006.1:0-16338 GCA_036510395.1 Verrucomicrobiia bacterium | reverse complement strand
CTGACTGATGAAGGCGGGGACGACACGGCCGTCATTGAGCCTCATCCGCGGGCCGTAGGTGTTGAAGATGCGGACGATGCGCGTCTCGACTTTGTGTTCGCGGTGATAAGCCATCGTCAGCGCCTCGGCGAATCTTTTCGCCTCGTCGTAACAGCCGCGCGGGCCGATGGTGTTGACATTGCCCCAGTATTCCTCCGGCTGCGGATGGACGAGCGGGTCGCCGTAAATTTCCGAGGTCGAGGCGACGAGGAAGCGCGCGTTTTTTTCCATGGCGAGGCCAAGCGCCTTGTGCGTGCCGAGCGAGCCGACCTTCATGGTCTGGATCGGGATTTGCAAATAATCAATCGGGCTGGCTGGCGAGGCGAAATGCCAGACGTAATCCACGGGCGCGTCGAGAAAAATAAATTCGGTGACGTCCTGCCGGATGAACTTGAAATCCGGGTTGCCGCCGAGGTGCGAAATGTTGTCCACGGAGCCGGTGACAAAATTGTCGAGGCCGATGACCTTGTGGCCGCGTGACAAGAGCAAATCGGTCAAATGCGAGCCAAGAAATCCGGCGGCGCCGGTGACGACGGAAGTGGGTTGTTTATTTTTCAAGTTGTTGAATCGTTGAACCGTTAAATGGTTGAATGGTTACATCGTATTGAAGTGCGGGTCCGATTCAACGATTAAACGCTTTGTAGCAGCGTTTGTGAAACGTGGTTAGTCCGCCGATTCACGTCGGCGGCTACAAATTAGCCCCCGTGCGAGCAAAAGATTGCCCTTGCAACGTTTAGGATTATCCGTGAATGCCAGCCAACCGTCCGTGCGGACAATAAGATTGCCCGTGCGCGGCTCAAACCCGTCCGTGCGCGGCAAATGATGCTCAGTGCGGACAAAAACCCTTGTCGTGCGCGGGTTTTGACTCTTCGTGCGGAACAAAAATCCTTTCGTGCGGGCTTCAAAATGAGCCGTGGGCGGCATCAGACGGCATCCACACGGCCTCAAATGCTCCGTGCGAAGGCATATGTGAGCGGTGTCAAACTGGAATGTCACCGTCCCGGTCCAGCCGATGAAAGCGCGCTTGTGCAATGTGGAATTGGGGGCATCATAGGCGCTTACTGGGACAGCTTTGGGAATGCCAAACGCCTCGGGGAAATTTCCAAGGGCAGTGTTGCAACCGTCCAAAAATACAAAATTGAACGGCTTGTGCGTGACCATCGCCGGTTTTCCCGCAAGCCTTCCCCAAGTGGAATTCAAAGAAGGCAGAAATAAATTCCCAAGCTGTGCCCCCACGTTTTTTGCGCCTATGACCGCAGTCTGCGTGCCTATCGAGTTGCCGGTGGCGCTGCCATGTCCGTAAAAATAAAATGCAGTGATACTCTGGTTGGCAAATTCATTGGTCAGATTATAAACATCGCTGCTGGTTTTAATCAATTGAACCGTGTCGTTAAACACACTACGATTATTACCTGCTCCTCCGTCTGGACCATTTGCTTCAGTGATCAGCACGGCAATTTGATTGCAATTCTGGCCGATTGTGTTATTAAACCCACCATTAATCGGCACGCGCGCCACAATAGTCTGCCTGCTGTTCCACTGATTTTCCCACCAAACCAAGGTTTTTGTTGAACCACTTCCGTTGTTTGAATTGGCATTAGGACTTGCCGTTCCCGCCACCATGCTCAACGCAGCACTCGAAGTGTGATGCATGGCAAGGAACATATCACGCGCGGACATTTTTATCAGGGTCGTCGCGTAGGGATTGTTTGCCGGAGCATCCGGCAATGGCGGATAAATCAATTGTTCTTCCGGCGTGAGTTGCTGGTAAATCTGCAGCATTTGCACATAAGCCGCCATCGGGTTCGGCGCGGGCTTTTGCACGGCAAATTCCGGCACGCCATGCGGGTTCGTCGTGGTCGAAACCGAGGTTGCGTTCAAAGTGCTTGAGAGGCTTGAAGCCATCATTGGTGAGGAACCGCCTGATGCCGTCACGTCCACCGTGATCTGGTAAAGGTTTTCAACCGGCAACGACAGGCCGTTGTCATCCGTGCCGTCCCAAGTGGTCTGGATGATGCCATCCGTAGTCGAGCCGGTAATCGTGCGGACAATCGTGCCATTCGTGTCCGTCACCGAAACCAGCCAGTCTGCCGGATAAATGTCCGAGTCCACGTCAATCGGCACGAATGAATTGAACATGGAACTGGCATCCAGCCAGCGCACTGGATTTTCAAAATCCAACGTGATCGGACTGGAAAGCGTTTCGTTGTTCGCCGTGTCCACAGCTCCAGCATACAGCGTGTGCGAGCCGTTGGCAAAGTGGGATGTGTCCAGGTTAAACTTGATGCCACCCGAATCAATGAACCCGACCAGCGCATCATCCAGATAAAGATTCGCGCCTTCCAACTGATTTGTAATTTGCGCCCCGACGCCAACGCCAACCTCACCGCTGACAGTTTGAGTGTTCGTCGGCGAAAAAATTTGGACGGCTGGCAAAGTGCCATTGGTGGGAATTTCAACATTGAAAAAACCGATGGGCGTGTCCGTAGCGGATGCGCCGACCGATATGTTTGTGTCGTCCGAAAAAGCATCTTCCAATGGCGTCCAAGATGAAAGATGATTGGTGAGGCTGGACGTGGACAGCACGCGATAAGCTGTGCCCACAATGTTTGTCCAATTTAATTGAACCGTTGTCGGCGAATCGTTTGTGATGCTCAAATATGCGGGCGTCTGTGCGTGAAGTTTTGAAGTCAAGAAGCAGGCGAATACACAACCCACTACCAGCTTTCAGATGGTTTTGTTGGCTTTCATAGTTTTAGTTTTCCAATTTTTTGTTGTTCAATCCGGGCCTTGTTTTGCCCGGACTCGAACCTCCTGCGAACCATGAAGAGAAAGCGCGCCCAGCGCACTCCTCTTCGAGGCCACGTCCAAGCGGCCGGTCAGCAAAGCACACCGGGACGCGCGACTCGCGCGCGCTGAGGTGTTTTGCTGACCACAGAAAAAACATTTGGACGTGTTTCGAAGAGATTCGAGTCCTCGCAACGCAAAGACTCTATGCCAAGAAAAAAACTTCTTGGCTCTAGAAAAGAACTGCTGCTTAACTATAACAAGAGGCTTGCAAACGTAAGCCTTGAATTTATCCTATTCGAGTGTTGACCATTCGCGGTTAAATAATTTTTCCAATGCTCACATCACACGAACTCCTCGGATTCATGTCGCCCGCGCTGGCGAACGACATTTTGAATTTCACCTACGAATCGGACAAGCCGGCTTACAAGGCCGCGCTCAACGGCGTCGCCACCGCGCTCCGCGTGCGGCCGGTTTATCTCGAACGCCAGCCGCGCGCCCAGCGCCACGCCCAGATGATTTCCGTCTTGTCGCGCCCCGGCCTCGAAGCAGCCGCAGGGCAGTTGCTCCGCGTGTGGCTCGTGAAAAAGCAGAGGCCGATGCTCGTGGATTTCCTGAACGCGCTGGAAATCAAGAATGAGGAAGGCGTCGTGGACGATTTGCCAAAGGAAATTGACGACGCGAAATTGAAGTCTGCGATCGAAACCCTGCTCGCCAAAAATCCGCCGGAAACTGTGGCCGTTTATCTGAATGCCTTCAACGACATGAACATGGCGGGGTGGGCGAACCTGAAAACGATGCTGGAGTCGGATGCGCGGCTGCAACTCGGCGCGCACGCTTGAAGCGCGGAAAATTCTCGGCTATCTCCGGCGTCGTTTGCCGCCGGACGGACGGACGGATGTCTTCAGCAGAAATTGATTTCCACGCCCAAGTTGCGGACGCGCCTGCTGTGAACGCGAAGTTTGCCGCGATTCAGCATTGCGTGGCGCAGCCGCTTTGCGTTCCTCGGCGGCGAGTTGGAAATCCACCTGCTTTTTGAACGTGTCCACCCGCGCCACTTGCACGGTGAGCTTGTCGCCGAGCCGGATCATCCGGCGCGTGCGGCGGCCAACGAGATTGCGCCGCGCTTCGTCGAACACATAAAAATCGTCCTGCATCAATGACAACGGCACGAGGCCGCTCATCGCGAGGCCAGGCACGTCCACAAAGAAACCGAAGTTCCGCACGTCGGTCACGAGCGCGAGATATTTCACCGGCTCGCCGGACGCGAGCTGCGCTTTCAGGAACGCGAACAGTTTCACGTCCTTGCTGTCGCGCTCGGCGTCGGCGGAATTGCGTTCGGTCACGGAAATGTGCTCGGCGATTTCTTTCAGCGCGGATGCCAAGCCGGAATTTTTATCAAACAGCGCGCGATGCACCACAAGGTCGGCGTAACGGCGGATGGGCGAGGTGAAGTGCGTGTATTTTTTCTTGGCCAGCCCGTAATGGCCGAGAGGCTCGACCGCGTAACGCGCCCGCATGAGCGATTTGAGAAATCCGATTTTCAGCGCCTGGCCAATCGGCAGCGTGCCGAGTTTTTGCAACAGTTTTTGAACCTCGGAGGTCTGGCTCAAGTTGCCGCACGCGACGTGATGCGCGAGGACTTCGTCGCGATATTCCTGCAAACGCCGCGCGTCCGGTTCCTCGTGGATGCGATAAATCGCGGGCGTCCGCAGGCTCATCAGTCGCGTGGCGACGGCTTCGTTCGCGAGCAGCATATATTCCTCGATCAACTGGTGAGAAACGTCATTTTCGGTTTTTTCGATGCGCAGAATTTTTCCCTGCTCGTCCAGACGAATTTTTGTTTCAGGGAAATCAAGATCAAGCGAACCGGCCTTGAAACGCAGGCGGCGTATTTTTTGCGCGAGTTCATGCGCCTGATGGAGCATCTGCTCAATCGGATCGTCAGCCGGCACGCGTTGCAAAATTTCCAGCACGTCGCCGTAGGCAAAACGGCGTTGCGAATGGATGACGGCGGAATAAAATTTTGTGTTCAACACGCGCCCTTCATTCGATACAAGAAATTCCACGCACTTCGTCAGGCGATCCACGTTTGGCTTGAGCGAGCAAAGTTCATTGCTCAACGCTTCCGGCAGCATCGGGATGACGCGGTCCACGAGATAAGTCGAGTTGCCGCGTTTCTGCGCCTCGGCGTCCAGCGCGGTGCCATGCTTGACATAATGCGACACGTCGGCGATGTGAACCCGCAGCCGCCATTGCTCCGGCGAAATTTTTTCGAGACAGATCGCGTCGTCGAAATCTTTTGCGTCGTCGGGATCAATCGTGATGACTTGATGCGCGCGGCAGTCCACGCGGCCCGCCTCGTCGCGCGGGTCAACGATTTTTCCGATGGCGTTCGCCTCGGCCAAAACTGCTTTCGGAAAATGCAGCGGCAGATCGTATTGGCGCAAAACCGAAAGCATGTCTACGCCTTCCTCGTCCGGCGCGCCGAGGACTTCGACGATCTCGCCTTCGGGATTCGCGTGGCGCGATTCCCATTCGCGCAACTCGACGACCACCTTGTCGCCGATGTGCGCGGGCCGGCCAACGTCGCGCGGCTCGGAAACGTAAATGTCGTGCGGAATGCGCGGGTCATCGGGGATGACGTAAAGAAATTGTTTGCCGCGCTGCAACGTGCCGACCATCTGCGTGCGCTTGCGTTCCAGGATGCGGACGACAGTTCCAGTTTCCTGCGCGCCGTCGCCGGAACGAAAATTTTTCCGCACATCGCGTCGCACGAGCACGCGGTCTTCGTGCAAGGCCGTGCCGGTGGAGCTTTCGGCGATGGCGATTTCTTTTAAGCCGGAGTCGTCCGGCTGGAGAAAACCTTTTCCGGAGCGGTTCATGCGGATGCGACCGGGAATCAAGTCCGCCTCGCGCGGGCTGACGTAACGGTTGCCCTTGATGCGTGCGACCGCGCCGGATTGCTCCAACTGCCGCAGCGCGGCCTGGAGTTCCTGCTGGCGGTTTGGCGGGAGCCGGAGCAGCAGCAGCAGTTCCGGCACATTCGCCGGGACGTAATTTTTTTGAGCCAGCAGCCGGATGATCTGGTCTTTCATGATTTCTTCGCCATGCGGAGCGGCTGCATCGTAAGTCGTGGAAAGCATTAGGCAAGCGCAGAAGCAATCACCGTCGTCGGTAAAACGACATGAAGGAGGCGGCAGGCTACAACGCAAACGCCTTTCGCGGCGGCTTCCGGCTCTGGGAAAAATCATGAGCGCCGATTCCCTCTCCGCCTCGAACGGGGAGAGGGCCGGGGTGAGGTGTCGAAATTAAAGCCGGATGAGGTGAACCGCGAACCACGCCAACCACGCGAACACAGAATTGACGCCGCAATTGTTCCCGCGCACACTTTCACGCCATGCCGAGCCTGACACTCAAGCCCACGCACAAGGCGGTTGTCACCTATTACGACAACCTCGCCAAGTTTGAAAAACTCGGCATCAAATACGAAACCGCCGTCCGCTCCGCGTTTCAGGAATTGCTCGAAGTCTGCGCACGCCAGTTCGATTGGAAACTCGTTCCTGAATATCCCATCAAGCGCAAAGGATTGACCGCCCTCAAAGCCGACGGCGCGCTGCTCGATATTTATGGTTTGAGTCACGGCCTTTGGGAAGCGAAGGATATTGACGACGACCTTGAAAAAGAAATCAAGGCCAAGTTCACACTCGGCTATCCCAAGGAAAACATCCTTTTTTGGCAACCCGCACGCGCAATCCTTTACCAAAACGGCCAGAAATTTTACGAAGCCGACCTGACCAAACCCGATGATCTAGTCAAAGCCCTAACATTGTTTCTGGAATTCGCGCCACCGGCGATTGCCGAATGGGAAAAAGCCGTCGACAAATTCAAAAACCAAGTTCCGCAGATTGCTGCGAGCCTGAAGAAGCTCATTGAAAACCAACGCCAGACCAATCCAAAGTTCGTCAGTGCCTTTGACGATTTTCTTTCGCTCTGTCGCGGCTCGTTGAATCCGAACATCTCGCTGGAGGCCGTCGAGAACATGCTCATCCAGCATCTGCTCACCGAGCGCATCTTCCGAAAAATTTTTGACCTCGCCGATTTCACCCAGCGCAACGTCATCGCGCAGGAGATCGAAAAAGTCATCAGCGTGCTGACTAGCAAATCTTTCAGCCGCGACGATTTTGCCAAAAGCCTCAAGCACTTTTACGTCGCCATCGAAAACGCCGCCGGGACGATTTCCGATTTCCACGAGAAGCAGACCTTTCTTAACACCGTCTATGAACGCTTCTTTCAGGGCTACTCGGAAAAAGAGGCCGATACGATGGGCATTGTCTATACGCCGCAGCCGCTCGTTAATTTCATGATCGCCAGCGTCGAGTCGGTTCTGAAAAAGGAATTCGGCAAATCAATGGCCGACCGCGACGTTCACATCATTGACCCGTTCACCGGCACGGGCAATTTCATCGTCAACATCATGCGGCACATGGCCGAATCGCACAAAAGCGCGTTGCCGCACAAATACGCCAGTGAACTTTGGTGCAACGAAATCATGCTGCTGCCGTATTACGTCGCCTCGATGAACATCGAGCACGCTTATTACGAAGCCACCGGCAAAAACGAACCATTCGAGGGCATCTGCCTCGTGGACACGTTTCAGACGATAAACGGCAAGATGGCTTATTACGGGTTTAACGAGAAGCATGAACAAGAGGAAATGACTATTGGGTTCAATCCAGAAAACACCAAGCGCATCAAGCGGCAAAAAGATGCACCCATCCGCGTGGTCATCGCCAATCCGCCTTACAACGCAGGACAGGCGGATGAAAATGACAACAACAAAAACCGCAAGTATCCTGAACTGGAGCGCCGCGTCAGTGCCACTTACGGCGAAGCGTCGGATGCCACCTTGTTGCGCAAGCTGTCTGATCCTTATGTGAAGGCCATTCGTTATGCAACTGACAGATTGGTCGGTGGTGGCATCGTTTGCTTCGTCAACAACAACAGTTTTGTCACCGAGAAAACATTTGACGGGATGCGCAAGGAGCTGGAGAAGGATTTCGATGAGATTTACGTCCTCGACCTCGGCGGCAATGTGCGAAAGAACCCCAAGCTTTCCGGCACGACGCACAATGTTTTTGGAATTCAAGTTGGCGTGAGCATCAATCTCTTTGTCCGGCGCGGCAGTTCGGATTACACCAAGAAGCGTCGCTGTGAGATTTATTACCATGCGGTTGGTCAGGATTGGCGCAAGGAGGAGAAATATGATTTCCTGGACCAAAAGGAATCCATCAAAGGTGTGAAGTGGAAAAAACTCAAACCGGATGACAAGGGGAATTGGATTACCAACGACACTGACGAGGAATTTGAAAGCTTCCTGCCCATCGGCAGCAAGGACGCCAAGGCGGGCATGACCGTGCCGACCATTTTCCGCACTTACTCGCTCGGCGTTTCCACCAACCGCGACAGCGTGGTTTATGATTTTGATGCGAAGCGGCTCGCCAAACGCGTTGAACAATTTGCCGATGACTACAATGCCGAACTACACCGCTGGCAGAAAAAAGGAAAGCCGGCAGACGTGGATAATTTTGTAAGCTACGGAAAAGTGAAATGGAGTCGCGATCTGAAATTAAAGCTTGAACGTGAAGTCGAAATGTCGTTCGACGCGCGCCATATTCGTGAGACAATTTATCGGCCATTTACGAAATTAAAATTGTATGCAAAAAATCCTTTTGTTGATCGCGAAGGCCCGTTGGATTTTTTCCCAAAAGCAAAATCCGAAAAAGAAAATCGTTTGATCCTTTGCCCAAGCGGTGGCGGTCGGAGTCCGTTTTGGAGTTATTCAACAAACCAAATTCCCAATCTAAATTTCGTCTCAATTGATTCCGCACAATGCTTTCCATTGTTCTCCTATTCCAAAGATGGCAAGCACAAGCAGGACAACGTCACGCTCAAAGCGCGGACGTTATTTCAGATTTTTTACGCCGACGACACCATCACGTCGGCGGACATCTTCCAATACGTCTATGCGGTGTTGCATCATCCCGCCTACCGCACCCGTTTCGCCGAGAACCTGAAACGCGACCTCCCGCGCATCCCATTTATCGGTGTAGGAGACGAGGTAACGAGACTCAAATCAAAAACCGGTGGAAAGTTAGAGTCTCCTAACGTCGTCTCCTACGAGGGTAAATTTTATCCATTGTCCGCCGTCGAGAAGATGCAAGGCGATAAAACGCCCGACCACAAACCGGAAGCCAGCGCGAAACTGTTCCACGCTTTCGCCGCCGCCGGCAAACAACTCGCCGACCTGCACGTCAATTATGAATCGCAAAAAGAATTCAAATTAAAGCGCATCGAAAATAAAGAGGCCAAACTGGATTGGCGCGTCGAAGCAATGAAAATGACGAAGGATAAATCGTCAATCATCTACAATGATTTTCTGACGCTTGAGGGAATTCCGCCCGAAGTGTTCGACTACAAACTCGGCAACCGCAGCGCGCTGGAATGGGTTATAGACCAATACCGCGTGACCAAAGACGAGCACGGCAACATCACCAGCGACCCAAACCGAAACGATGACGAGGAATATATTGTTGGTTTGATTGGAAAAGTCATCACCGTGGGTATGGAGACGATGAAGATTGTAAAATCCTTGCCGGAATTGAAATAGCAATCTGCGTCCATCGGCGCAATCTGCGGATTCCGTCTTCAATCAACTAAACGGTTGCTTGAGGCTTGCACAGCCGCTATATTGCGGCCGTCTTAACCGTTCGTTTCACAATGCCATTTTCATTTTCCCATCGCAAAGCCACGCAGTCGCTGAATTTTCTGGCGCGGCAGGCGGGCGGCAGCATCCGCAAGCTGAAGGCGCTGAAGCTGGTTTATTTTGCGGATCGTTATCACTTGCGCCGCTATGGCCGTCCGGTCATCGGTGACGAATATCTGGCCATGGAATACGGCCCTGTGCCGTCGAACACGAAGGACATCGCGGAACTGGGCGATTTTCTGGGCAAGGAAGAGCGTGAATATGCCAGGGTGTTCATCCAGCCGAATGAACATCACTCCTACAGTTCGCAGCGTGAGGTGGAGGAGAAGGTGTTTTCTGCCAGTGACCGCGAGGCTTTGGCGTGGGCGTGGAAAATGTTCGGCCACGTCGCGCGTTTTGACCTCGCCAAGCTGACGCATGAATATCCGGAATGGAAACGGCATGAGGCGGCGTTGAATGCGAAGCTGGTTTCGCGTGCGCCGATGAATTACCGAGATTTTCTGGAAGACCCGCCCAAGGGATTCGAGCCGTGCCATCCGCTCACCAAAGAAACGCGGGAAGCGGTGGCGGAAGGCATTTGTGAAATGGCGGACTTCCAACGCTCTTGGCGTTAAGCAGCCATGGGGAACGAAGCCCTGCCAATGGAATTGCGGCTCGGTCTGCGGGCGGGCAGCGTTTATTATTTTCAAAGCCGTGAGTTAAGCTTCGGCCAGCCGCATTTCTTCATCGTCGTCAATCGGGATCCCATCACTACCAGACTGCTGTTGCTGACGATTGTGACTTCCAAGGTGGACAAGGTGCGCATCCGCAACCGCGAGCGGCCTGATACCGTCGTGGAAATTTCGCCGAAGGAATACGACGAGTTCAAGGTGTTGTCAGCGGTGGATTGCAACGTAGTTTTGGAAAAATCACTCGCGGAACTGGCGGGTCTGGTGAAGCGGAAGGAAGTCCGCTATCACAAAGATTTGCCACCGGAGATTTTCGCAAAAATAAAGGCGGCGGTTTTGGCCAGTTCGCTGGTGGCGGATGAGCTTAAATTGCTTCTTTGATCGGTTGCGGATGAAATAAAAAGGGCGCGCCCTTGCGGACGCGCCTTTGTTTTGTTCGCCGGTCATAGACCGGACGCAACAGTTTTATTTCGCCGTTGCTGCGACGGCTTTCACTTTTACCGAGGGCTTGGCGCGTTCGGATTTTTTGGTCAATCCGAGGGCCTGCGCCTCGTCGCTGTCGTCGCCGAATTGCGCGAGGACCTGCTGCTTGGCTCCGAGCAGGGCGTTGTGGAACGTCCATTGCGCGGCCACGTTGTTGTCGCGCGCGGTCTGCCAGCCGGCCTCCGCCTGTGCAAAGGCATCGGCGGCGAGTTTGAGCGCGTCGGACGCGGCGTTGAGCTTGGCCAGCGTGAAGGCGGCGTTGGCCGGGGGCGTAACCGCCGATCGCGGTCAACGCGGCCAATGCGTCGGCATCGGCCTTCGGGCAACGAGCCGTTGTCGTCTTGATTCGAGCCGGACGAGTCGTGATTGAGGCCGTTGGAATCTGGCTGGCAGCCGGAGCTGTCGGACTTCCATCATTTGTCCGCAGTCTTGATGCCGTAATCATCCGGCGAGACTACGCGATGGGGTAGGACAAAGGCTGTCCAAGCCATGAAATAATCGGGAGTATGTAGATAACGCAAATTGGAGATGTCTGCAAAAAGGGTTGTTTTTGAAAACGGTTAATCGTGTTGATGGACGCGGCGGAAAAAGGAACCGTCAGTTAACGCCAGTTGCCACTTTTGACCTGATTTGCGTTATCTACATACTCCCGGAAATGATTTTTCCACAGTTTGAATCAAGAAAAACTTCTCGCGCCGCCGCCTGTGGTCATTATCCTGTGCCGATAATTTTATGGAACCTGCTGGAGACATCGCACTCATCGGCGTGGCCGTCATGGGCCAGAACATCATCCTCAATATGAACGACCATGGCTTCACCGTCGTCGCGTTCAACCGCACCGTCGAGAAGGTGGATCATTTTCTCGCCAACGAAGCCAAGGGCACGAAAATCATCGGCGCACATTCGCTCGCGGAAATGGTTTCGCTGCTGAAAAAACCGCGCCGCGTGATGATGCTTGTCAAGGCCGGCGCGGCCGTGGACGAATTCATCGAACATCTTCTACCGCTTCTCGAACCGGGCGACATCATCATTGACGGCGGCAATTCGCTGTTCACCGACACCGAACGCCGCGTGAAATATGTCGAGTCGAAAGGTTTGCTCTACATCGGCACGGGCGTTTCCGGCGGCGAAGAAGGCGCGCGCCATGGTCCCAGCATCATGCCCGGCGGCTCGCCCGCCGCGTGGCCGCACGTCAAAAATATTTTCCAATCCATCGCCGCCAAAGTGGACGGCGCTCCGTGCTGCGACTGGGTCGGCGAAGGCGGCGCGGGCCATTACGTCAAGATGGTCCACAATGGCATCGAATACGGCGACATGCAGTTGATCGGCGAGGCTTACAACATTTTGAAAAACGGCCTTGGCCTGGGCGCGCCGGAATTGCACGACATTTTTGCCGAATGGAACACCGGCGAACTCGATTCGTATTTGATTGAAATCACGCGTGACATTTTTGCGTTCAAGGATGCCGACGGCACGCCGCTCGTGGACAAAATTCTCGACACCGCCGGACAAAAAGGCACCGGCAAATGGACAATTCAAAATTCCGCCGATCTTGGAATTCCAATCACCCTGATTGCCGAGGCGGTTTATTCGCGCTGCGTTTCCGCGTTGAAAGACGAGCGCGCGAAGGCCGCGCGCAAATTGAAAGGCCCGAATCCCGCGCTCAAAAGCATCGCCGCGAATTCCGTGAAGAAAAAACAGTTCATCGCCGACATCCGCGACGCGCTTTACGCCTCAAAAATTATTTCTTACGCGCAGGGTTATATGCTCATGCGCGCGGCGGCGGCGGAATATAAATGGAAACTCAACTACGGCGGCATCGCGCTCATGTGGCGCGGCGGCTGCATCATCCGCTCGCGGTTTCTTGGAAAAATCAAGGAGGCTTACGACAGCAATCCGAAGCTCACCAACTTGCTGCTCGACGACTATTTTCGCGGCGAAATCAAACGCTGCCAGAAAGGCTGGCGCAACACGGTCGCTACGGCGGCGAAAAAGGGAATTCCCGTTCCCGCGTTCAGCACCGCGCTCGCGTTTTACGATCAATATCGCAGCGCAATTTTGCCCGCGAATTTGTTGCAGGCGCAGCGCGATTATTTTGGCGCGCACACCTACAAGCGAATTGATGATCCGAGCGGCAAAGATTATCACACGAACTGGACCGGCAAGGGCGGCACGACGAGCAGCAGCAGTTACAATGTGTAAGATTTTTGCGTAGCAGCGGATGTGAGTCCGCTCAAACTATAAATGAGCCGGCTCACGTCGGCTGCCACCAAAAAGATTCAAGAGCGCGAGCTTCGGCCAGCACTTTTCATTTACGGCAGTTCTTTCAGCCGGACGCGGCGGTAATCCATCTGCCCGCGGTCGCCTTCAAATCCGATCGGGCCGGTGGCGGGGACTTTCAGCGCGGCCTCCAGCACCTCGCCGTTGCAGGTGCAATACGCCACGCCGTTCGTCACCGTGATGTCAATTTCGTTCCAGTCCTGCGGCTTGTATTTCTTCAAGTCCTTGTAAGGCCCGGCCACGAGGTAGTCGCGGCATTGCAACTGCGGCCTGCGGATGAAGATGCCGCTGTCCGCGTTGGTGGCGGCGCGGAATTCCAGCTTGAGGTTGAAATCGTTGGAGAAGGAGCGCGACGTCCAGAGGGCCTGGAGCAACCGTGGCGTGCGCGGATGCACCGTCAGGATGCCGTCCGCCGCCGAGTAACGGGCGTCGTCGCTCGCGGTCTTGCCGTCGAAATTATTTGTGCGGTAGCCCCAGCCCGTGAGGTCATGGCCGTTGAACAGGCTGACGTAGCCCGGCTCCGGTTTGAAATCATCCGCGCGCGTTGACGACAGCGCAGCCAGGAACAACGCGACAATGCAAAGGGAATGGATTGGTTTCATATTCTGTAGAATGGATGCGGCAAAAGATTGCGCGCTAAACGGTTCAGTGGCAAGCCCGAATCCAAAACACGGAGCAATCGGGCGCATTCGCGCTTTTTTAATTTTTCCGCTCGCAAGCGAAAGTCGTTTTGATTAGTCTCGCGCCTGCATCTGGCCAACCTTTAACCTATGAAAAAATATCTCGTTGAATTCATCGGAATGTTCCTGTTTGTGCTCATCGTCGGCATGGTCGTCATTGATCCCGGCATCGGCAGCCTCGCGCCGCTGGCCATCGGCTCGGTGTTGATGGTTTTGGTCTATGCCGGCGGCCACGTTTCCGGCGGCCACTATAATCCCGCCGTCACGCTCGCCGTGTGGCTGCGCGGACGTTGTTCGACGGCGGATGTTCTGCCTTATTGGATTTCGCAAATCGTCGGCGCATTCGTCGCGTCGTATGTCGTGCTTTATTTGAAAGGCAATCCGACTGTGACGCCGCAGGACATAAAAATGATTCCCGCGTTGATCGCCGAATTCATCGGAACTTTCGCGCTCTGCTACGTCGTGCTGAACGTCGCCACGGCCAAAGGCACGGCTGGCAATTCCAACTACGGCCTCGCCATCGGCTTCACGGTCGTCGTGATGGCGTTTGCGCTTGGCGGCATTTCCGGCGGCGCGTTTAACCCCGCCATCGCCACCGGCATCACCGTCATGCACATCGAAAAACTCGCCAACTTCTGGATTTATCTCGTCGGTGATTTCGCCGCCGCCGCACTCGCCGCGCTGACGTTCAAGATCATCAATCCCGAAGATAAATAACCACGCATCGTGGCGGCGTCTCGGCAGAGCGCCGTATTTTGCCGTTGAAAAATCCGGCTTTCTGCCGCAAGCCGTTACACCTATTCCGCACCGTCTCCGACTTTCCGCGTAATCCGCGAAATCTGCGGACAAAAAAAATCAAAATAAATTGTCTCATTCCGGCCTGGGCGTGCATTTATAGTTGGATGATGAATGACGACATGGATTTGCTGCGCGACTACGCCGCCCGCCGGTCCGAGCAGGCTTTCGCGACGCTCGTTGCGCGGCACGTTCACCTCGTTCATTCGGTGGCGTTGCGGCAGGTGCGCGATTCGCATCTCGCCGGAGAAATCACCCAGACCGTCTTCATCATCCTCGCGCGGAAGGCGGATTCGCTCGGCCCGAAAACCATTTTGCCCGGCTGGCTTTACCGCACGGCGCAGTTTGTTTCCAAGGCCGCGCTGAAACGCGAATTCCGCCGCCGGCTTCGAGAACAGGAGGCGCATATGCAAGCCATCACCGACCCAGACCAGACCGGTTCAACGTGGGAACAACTGTCGCCATTTCTGGACGAGGCGATGGCGCAACTGCAGGACAAGGATCGCGACGTGATTGTGTTGCGCTATTTTGAAAACCGCAGCCTGAAGGAAATCGGCGTCGCGCTGGGCGTGGAAGAACGCGCCGCGCAAAAAAGAGTCGCACGTGGTCTGGAAAAACTGCGGAAATTTTTTGTCAAACGCGGAATTGCTTCGACAACGACAGTTATTGCAGGGGCAATTTCCGCCAATTCCGTTCAAGCCGCGCCGATTGAACTGGCAAAAACAATTTCTGCCGTGGCGATTGCCAAAGGCGCGGCGGCTTCAACATCAACCTTAACCCTCATCAAAGGAGCATTGAAAATTATGGCATGGTCAAAAGCAAAAACAGCAGTCGTCGCGGGCGTAATTGTGTTACTCGCGACGGGAACAACAACCGTCATTGTAAAAGAAGTGCGTTCGCAGGCAAAGCAATTGAATCAGTCGAAGCCTGTCGCAGCCGCAAATCCCAGCGATTGGAATTTGGACATGAATTCGCAAACATTAGAAAAAATGCCGCCAATGCTGTTGCTTCGTCCGACTAAAATGTCGGCGAACTGGATTCCTGCTGGCATGGTAGGCAATCATCAGTATTTTGCGAGAGGCCAAACTGTGAAGGAGTTGATTGCCACCATTTATTCTCAAAAAAATTCAGAAGCAAAACTCGTTTTTCTTGCTCCGTTGCCCGATGATAAATTTGATTGCGTTGTGACTGGGCAAACCAATTGGCCGGATGCGTTGGAATCTGAAATCAACAAACGATTCAATCTTGCAACGCGATACGAAGCTAGTGACACCGGCGGCACGGCGGTGATTGTGGAGAAAGCGCAGTAGCCAATTCTATTTTCAATCATCCAAAATCGCGTGACGTTGCCCGCGCCCAACAAACCATTGCGCGAACCGCGCTTGAACTCGTGTGCGCGGCGTTGGCGGAGGTCATCTGGCAACGGTGCGCCGCCGCCGATTTTATTTTTGCGAAATTTTCCCCGCCAGTTCCTCCGCCGGATAAGTCCAGATTTCCGCCAGCGTCGGATGATAATGCGGCGTCGCCGCGAGTTCGTGAACCGTCATGCGCTTCGCCATCGCCGCGACGATTTCGTGGATCAATTCGCCGCCGCTCGGCCCGACGCACGCACCGCCGAGGATTTCGCCGGTCTTCGGATTCGCCAGCAGTTTCACAAAACCGTCCTTCGCCTCCATGATGAGCGATTTGCCGTGATCATTGAACGGATAACTCGCCGCGAGAAATGGAATCTTGCGCGCGGCAGCCTCTTTTTCCGTCAGGCCGACGAACGCCACCTGCGGTTCCGTGAACACCACGGAAATCAGCAGCCGATGATCCATGCGGTGGGGCGAGCGTCCCC
>DATCDZ010000005.1:0-14382 GCA_036510395.1 Verrucomicrobiia bacterium | reverse complement strand
CAGCGGCCTCGACGTAATCAGCAAAACGCAGCGGCGTGAGGTTGCGCCATTTTTCGTTCGTGCCGAGAATGTCGCAGACGACAATGTTGTCGCAGCCGCGCCGGTTCAGCGCCCAGACGAGCGCGCTGCCAATGAAGCCCGCGCCGCCGGTGACCAGCACCCGTGCATCGGAAAAATCGTTTGGTTTCATGCTGAAAATCAAATCAAAACTGCAATCGAATTTGATTTGTCCAAGTTTGTTTAATTTTTTGCGCGTCGTTCAAGGACAAAGTGCCGAGCTTTTGACGCAAGAGAATTTGTTCCAGACAATCCAATCGGGAAAGCCGGACGGTGGACGCCACGCGCAATCCCGCCGCTTTCCAATCTGCAAGAAAAAAAATCGGTTTGAGAACGCGGAGTTGTCGAAGTTATGGCAGCGACGACTGCGTCTCCGGCATCAATCCAAAGAATCAAAACCGGACGGATTTTGGACGCCGCGCCGTTCGTGAACGGAATTTCGGCCAGCCAGATTTCACCGGGCCGCGACATTGTCGTAAAGCCCTTCGTCTTCGGGAGCGTAACTGTTCAAGAAAGCGCTGTGGTCGCGCAAAGGCTGCGCGCCGCGCCGCTTATCAATCCATGAAGCCAATTCCGCAAAATCTTCCGGCGGCAGTTGTTCGACGGCTTGTTCGATTTCTTGAACCTTGCTCATAACGAAACAATAACATCTATAAACGAAAAGTTTCAAGGCTTGTTTAAGCACGCCCAGACGAGCGCGCTGCCAATGAAGCCCGCGCCGCCGCTGACCAGCATGCGCGCGTCGGAAAAATCACTTGGTTTCATATTTCAAAAACCACGGGCAATTATTCACTCGCGGGCGAGCGCCCACAAGTCGCGCACGAGAAAACTTTGAAAATCCCTGATCTGCTCACGCAGTCGTTCGTTGGTCAACATATCCGGACGGGGATCAACATAATAAACGCCGTCCAGTTTGTTCAAGGCAACCGTATAGCCGAGAAAGTGGTTGGTCTTAAATGTGGAATTGATGCCAAAAATGCTTTCACCTCGTTTTGCCCTCTGAACATCGTGAAGAAAAATTGCAATCACGGGGATGTCGCGGCCAAGAAGTTTGGTCAGCAGAAACTTGTCGAGGAAAACTTTATCTATCCGGTCTTTGCTGGTTGTTTTTAGCGAGCCAACTACTTCCGCTGCGTGGATGTGTTTTGTTTCGGAGGCGATGATGGCCTTGTTGCGCGAGAAAACCACGTCAAGCTCGTAGGACATTTCGCGACCGGGGAATCCAGGAATTGGAATATTGATGACACGCGGTTCGCAAGTGACGCCGATTTCCTTGATGATGAGTTTCACCAGTGACTCAAAAAGCTGACCGATGCGTTTGCGTGATTGATTTTCGCTCTCGAACGAATCTCCGACGCAGCCGACCGACTGTTGCAGCGTATAAACCACCCGATTGATTTCGTTGGATTCCAAATACTGCTTGCGACCTTTGCCGTCGGCTGCGGCCTGTTTGTGCTTTTTCAAATCAGCCAAAAAATCAACCAGGCGGTCAAATGCGATGGACAGTTCCAAACCCGATTCAAAAAACAACTTCGTATTGAGCGGACGTGTAATTTTATTTCGGTTGGCTTTGCCGTATTGGTAAAAAACATAATGCTCATTGGACGGCGATGGTGAAACGATTCGCGTGGGACGCTTCATTTTCAGCAACGCCAGAAATGCCGAACAGAACTTGGCGTAGTCAGCCAGTTGTTTGAATCCGGACTTGTCCGCCAGACTTTCCTGCAAGTCGCCCAAAGTGGCTTTTCTCATCGGATGGACTTTCTCCTTTCCGCGTTTTGCTCATCGTAGCGCAGCCACTTTTCCGCCGGCCAGTCCTCCACCAGTTCAATCCGGTCGGCGGCGAACTGGCAGAATTCACCATTCAAATCACAGCCCTTCCATTTGCGCTTCAATTGTTCGGCGACAACCGCCGTCGTGCCGGAGCCAAGGAAAGGATCAATCACCAAGTCACCGGGACTGGACGAGGCCAGCACAATCTTCCGCAGCAATTCCTCCGGCTTCTGCGTCGGGTGCGGCGTCTTCTCGTGCATCCCGTTGCAAGTGGTCGGGATTTCCAGCACGTCCTTCGGTTTTGCGCCGCGCGGATGCGGATGCCAGATGCGGTCTTTGTTCGCGCGCTTGCCATATTGGCTCGTCTCGGCCTGCGGATGCGCCGGATATTTCAACGTGTGCTCGCCATACGGAATCCGCACGTCGTCCACGTTGAACGTGAACTCACGGCTTTTGCGGAAATGCAAAATGCTTTCGTGCGAACGTCCCCAGTCATCACCGAGGTTCGCCTTGTTCTTGTAATGCCACACGATCCAGCGGCAGCCCTTGAAAAATCGTGACGCTGGCAGCCGCAGGTCGGCGAGAATTTCCGAAAAGCCGCAGACATAAAGCGTCCCGTCTGGTTTCAAAACGCGCGCCGCCTGCTCAATCCAGCGCACCGACCAATTGACATATTCCTGCTGCGACTCAAACGTATCCCACTCGGCTTTTTTAATGTTGTAAGGCGGATCCGCAAAAACCAAATCCACCGATGCAGACTCCAGACTGCGCAACCAATCAACTGAATCGCTCTGCCAGATTTCGCCGTGCGGATGCGAATAAAACAACTGCGGCTCTGCATGGGACGCGGACAAATCCACCGGCAGCCGTTCGCCCTTGTTCACGGGTTGGCCGAAAAACTCCGGCACTTCACTGTTGCGGACAAAATAAGTGGCGGCAGGCTCTTTTAATTCCATCAAAGCCGTGCCCGACGAAATTCCGCGCATCGAAATGTTTGCGCGCGTTTTCGGCTTTGATTTGATTTTATATTTTACGGGCATGGCCGTTCACCATCCTAACACATGCGCGAAAATCAGCGGCGCCACAATCGTTGCGTCCGATTCGATGATGAATTTCGGCGTCTTCACGCCGAGTTTGCCCCAGGTGATTTTTTCATTTGGCACAGCACCGGAATAACTGCCGTAGCTCGTGGTCGAATCGCTGATCTGACAGAAGTAACCCCAGAGCGGCACGCTGGTGCGCAGCAAATCCTGATGCAGCATCGGCACGACGCAGATCGGGAAATCGCCGGAAATGCCGCCGCCGATCTGGAACATTCCGAGCGTGCTTTTCTTCGTGGCCGTGCGCGTGTAAAACTCGGCGAGCCACGTCATGTATTCGATGCCGGTGCGGACGGTGTGGACGTTCTTCACGTCGCCGCGAATCACGGCGGCGGCATACATATTGCCAAGCGTCGCGTCTTCCCAGCCGGGCACGACGACGGGCAGATTCTTTTTCGCGGCGGCGAGCATCCAGGAATCTTTTGGGTCAATCTGGAAATACTTCTCGTATTTGCCGCTCAACAAAACCTTGTAAAAAAATTCGTGGGGGAAATAGCGTTCGCCCTTTTTGTCGGCGTCGGTCCAGACTTCGAGCATGGCTTTTTCCATGCGGCGCATCGCTTCGCCTTCGGGAATGCAAGTGTCGGTCACGCGATTCATGTGACGGTCGAGTAACGCCTGTTCGTCCTCCGCCGTCAACGAGCGATAGCCGGGCACGCGCTCGTAATAATCATGCGCGACCAGATTGAAAACGTCCTCCTCCAGATTCGCGCCGGTGCAGGTGATCAAATGCACTTTGTCCTGACGGATCATTTCCGCGAGCGAAAGGCCGAGTTCCGCAGTGCTCATCGCTCCGCCGAGCGTGATCATCATCTTGCCGCCCTTGTCGAGATGCGCGACGTAGCCGCGCGCGGCGTCCACGAGCGACGCGGCATTGAAGTGACGATAGTGATGCTGGATGAATTGCGAAACCGGTCCGCCGGAAGTTTTCGTTTGTTTTTTCTTGGCCATAATTATTTGGAAAAATTTTCAGTGCTAACGATACGGATGCTGGCGCGAATGCCAACTCTTAAATGCTGGTTCCGGTCACTTGACAAAGTTGCGCGCGTGTTTGATGTTGAAAGTTGAAAAAGAAAAAACTATGAATCATTCAAATGGATCGTGCTATCAGTCGTTTCAGATTCTGCGGGTGGCTTTCACCTTGGCGCCCATCATCGCGGGAGTGGATAAATTTTTCCACCTGCTCGTCAATTGGGATCAATATCTCGCGGCGTGGATTCCGAACCTGCTGCACGTCGGCGGCCATCAACTCATGCTCGTCATCGGCGGCATCGAAATCATCGCCGGCCTCATTGTCGCCATCAAGCCCCTCGTCGGTTCGTGGATTGTTTTCTTCTGGCTCTGGGGGATCATCATCAACCTGCTCACGCTATCGGGATACTACGACATTGCGTTGCGCGATTTCGGCCTGTCGCTCGGCGCGCTTGCCCTTGCGCGATTGAGCGCGGAATTTGACCGCGCCAAAGTCACACCGCAAACCGTGTCGGCTTAAGAGCGCATTCAAATTGCCAGCGCGCGGAAAAAAATTTAACTTCGGGCGAGCTTTATGCCGAAATTAAAAATCTCCGCCGCCGCCACGCCCGTCCAGCTCGGCTACTCATTTCCCGCCGAATGGGAAAGGCACGAGGCGACGTGGCTCGGCTGGCCGCACAATGCCAGTGACTGGCCTGGAAAATTTGAAACCATCCCGTGGGTCTATGGCGAAATGGCGCGGAAAATTTCCGCCGGTGAAAAAATCAATCTCATCGTGCGCTACAAAAAAGACGAGTCGCACGCACGGCATATTTTCAAGCGCGTAGGCGTGGATTTGCAGAAAATTAGGTTTGTCACACATCCGACGAATCGCGGCTGGACGCGTGACACCGGGCCAATTTTTGTGAAGTGCCAGCGTGCTGTCGGCATCTTGCCGGCAGATCAAACTAAAAAAGCAGTTCTGCCGGCAAGATGCCGACAGCATGTTCAAGAAACCGCCATCGTCCATTTTCATTTCAACGGCTGGGCGAAATATGACAACTGGCGCAAAGATACGAAAGTTCCCGAAACCGCCGCGAAGTTGCTCGGCAAAAAACTGTTTCACGCCGAATGCTCGATTCCGTCTGCAACTCAAAATTCAAAATTCAAAATTCAAAACTTTGTGATCGAAGGCGGCGGCATTGAATTGAACGGGCGTGGCACGCTGATTTCCACCGAGGAATGTTATCTCGACCCAAAAATTCAAGTCCGCAATCCCGGTCTCGGCAAAAAAGAGATCGAGACGGCGTTGAAAAATTATCTCGGCGTCAAAAATATTTTCTGGCTCGCCAAAGGGCCGAAAGGCGATGACACGCACGGCCACATTGACGACATCTGCCGTTTTGTGAACGCCAAAACGCTCGTGCTCGTGCGCGAAAAAAATCCGCGTGATGAAAATTACAAGCCGCTCGCGGAAAATTGGGAGCGCATCAAGGATTTGCGGCTCGAAGACGGCGGCAAGCCGGAAGTCGTGGAGTTGCCGATGCCCTCGCCGCTGCATTTTGACGGCGTGCGGCTGCCGGCGAGCTATGCGAATTTTTACATCTGCAACGCCGCCGTCATCGTGCCGACCTTCAACGACCCGAACGACCGCGTGGCGCTCGGCATTTTGGGCGAACTGTTCCGCGACCGTCCCGTCGTCGGCATCCACGCCGTGGATCTGGTCTGGGGCTTCGGCTCGCTGCACTGCCTGACGCAGCAGCAGCCGGCGTAAATTTTGGGGCCGTCTGCGGATGAAACTCAGGCCACGCACGGCGCAAGAATCGCGTCCGTCATGCCGTGGACGATTTTTTTGTCGGCGGGAACAATCGTTGCCAGCACGCCGCCAAGCTGCGGACGCGCCGCGTCACCTTCGCCGCCGACAAAATAATACGGACACAGGCGCGCACGCCCTTTCATTGGCACGACTTCGTTCCTCTGGAAATCAAACCAGCTTGCCTCGACTATTTTCGGCTTTTCAAAACGTTGCAAAACACTCGGCGATTTTTCGAAGTCGCGCAGCGCCACGTCCACCGCCGCGCTCCAGTCGGCCTGCGACAAGTCGCTGCCGAGAAAAACCCCGCGCGCGCCCCACGCGTTTTCCGAAAAGCCGGACACCTTCAAAATCAAATCGCGTTCTTTTTGGGAAAGTGTTTTGAGTTGTTGCCAGTCCGTCAGGTTCAATTCAGGAATTGCCGCGTGCGGCGGCAGCGGCGCCGGGTCAACGAGCCAGGTGTATGGAATTATTTTTTTTAGCCTCGTCAAAAAACCTTCGCCCAGTTCCTGCCGCCAGAAGTTTTGCAGGTTCCAGTTCCACAGCAGCGCGAACAGCATCTTTTCCTCAAACACAGGCTTCGGCGGCGGCGTCAGGCGGATTTTCTTTTCCGCCGCGAGTTGGAAAATCTTTTTTGAATTCGACACATTCTCCAGATCAAACAACTCGAAAAAGCGATAAACCGCATCGCCATCGGCGAAGCCTTCAAATTTTGAATTTTGAATTTTGAATTTTGAATCGCCCGGCTGGCTGGCAAGCCATTCCATTTCGGGCCGGTAAGTTTTCGCTTCTTCCGAAACGACGATGTGAACCTGTTTCGCGTCGCCAAAAATGCTTTCAAACCCGCGAATCATGCCGTCCGCGCCGCCGATGATTTTGGGTTTTGGACTTTGGACATTGAACTCGGAATAAGTTTTCCCCAGCCACGCCGTCAGCCCGATGCCGCCCGGCACCGAATCCAGCTCCGTGATGCTAAATCCATTTTCCGTAAGCAAAATGTCCGGACGGATCACGCGCGGCACCTCGTTTTTGAAAACGGCGGCGCGTTGCAGCTCGATCAATCCGGCTGGCTTGCCCAGGTCAAGCCAGCGCGCGACCCATTCCGGCTGTTTGCCCTCGACGCTTTTACGGTAAAGCAGATTGACCGCGCGATAAAATTGCAGCAGCACGCGCCCGAGCGATTCAATTTCCTTCGCCAGGTTTTCGCCCAGCGGAAACGGCGCGGGCGAAATCTTCCATTCCAGCCCGGCAAAAAGTCCGTTCGCAGGAATTGAATCGCGGATAAATTTTGCTTGTTCGGCGGCGTTCACAATTTTTTAGCCACAGATGGGCACAGATGAAACACAAATAATTTCAATTCGGAAATCTGTGTTTCATCTGTGTGCATCTGTAGCCGGTTAAGTTCTGATTTGCCCGTTGCCAATGCCGAGCCATTTGTAGCTGGTCAGTTCGTCCAGTCCCATCGGGCCGCGCGCGCCGATCTTGTCGGTGCTGATGCCGATTTCCGCGCCCATGCCGAACTCGCCACCGTCGGTGAAGCGCGTGCTCGCGTTCCAATACACGGCCGCCGAATCCACTTCGGCGAGAAATTGTTTCGCGTGCGCCCCGTTCCTCGTGACGATGCTGTCCGAGTGCGCCGAGCCGTAAAAATTGATGTGGTCAATCGCGGCTCGCACGCCGTCCACGACGCGGACGTTCAAAATATAATCGTTATACTCGGTGAAATAGTCCTGCTCGGCGGCGGCTTTGACTGCCGATTGCCGGTTGCCGATTGCCGATTGAACCAAGCCAATCGAAAGCGGGTCGCAGCGCAGTTCAACTTTTTTATCTGCGAGATTCTGCGCCATCTGCGGAAGAAACTTTTCAGCGACAGTCTTGTCCACGAGCAACGTTTCCGCCGCGTTGCAGACGCCGGGGCGCTGCACCTTGGCGTTCATCACGATTTCTCCGGCCATTTTCAAATCGGCGTCGGCGTCCACAAAAACGTGGCAGACGCCCTTGAAATGTTTGATGACGGGCACTTTCGAGCAGTCGGCGACGGCGCGAATCAAACCCTCGCCGCCGCGGGGCATGCACAAATCAACATATTGCGTGAGCGACAGCAAAATCGGAATCGCCTCGCGGTCGGGCGTCGGCACGACTTGAATCGCGTGTTCGGGAAAATGCGCGAGCTTTTTTTTGCCTGCGTCAACCATCGTTTGCGCGATGATTTGATTTGAGTTCAATGCCTCCTTGCCGCCGCGCAGGATCGTCGCGTTGCCGGACTTGAAGCACAGGCTCGCGGCGTCCGCCGTCACGTTCGGGCGCGATTCGTAAATGATGACCACGACGCCGATGGGTGTGGAAATTTTTTGGAGCTTGAGTCCGTTTGGCCGGACGCGTTCGTCCAGAATTTTCCCGACGGGATCGGGCAGTGCCGCGACTTCACGCAAACCTTTTGCCATCGCGGAAATTCTTTTGTCGTCAAGCGTGAGCCGGTCGAGCATCGCGGCCGACAAACCCAATTTCGCACCGACTTCCATGTCAAGCGCGTTGGCTTCCTTGATTGCGCCGGAATTTTTTTCCAGCGCATCGGCCATCGCGAGCAGGCAAGCGTTTTTCTCCGCCGTGGCGAGTTTGGCGAGTTCGCGCGCCGCAGTTCTGGCCTGTTTCGCCAGTTGCGTCATTTGTCCGGTCAAATTCACGGAGAACAGGATACTCCAAAACCGTCGCGAAGAAAACGGAAGATTTGCTTTGAACCCAGACGAAGAAATCGTGATCACTCGTCCTAAAATGACGCTGCAATAAACGCAGATTCCAGAGGCTTTTGCTTGGACTTTATCATCAGTGGATGTTAAAATGGAATTAATGTTGTGATTGGAGCAGGCAACAGGTGAGCAATGATTGCAGCCTGCCTGTTGTCTTATTCATGCCATGGTTTGGAAGAAATCGTTTATGAAGACCCTAAAAAAACGTGAACCGGGCTTCACGCTGGTGGAAATTATGATCGTGGTGGCCATCATCGGCCTGCTGGCTGCGATTTCGATTCCCAATTTCATCAAAGCCCGCGCCACCGCGCAGGCCAATGCCTGCATCAGCAATCTCCGCCAGATTGAAGCTGGCATCAACCAGTGGGCCTTGGAAAGCGGTCAACCGAGCGGTGCTTCCATTCCAAGCGTCAGCACTGTTTCGGCCTATATCAGGCTAAACTCCGCCAGCAGCATTCCCGGCTGCCCGGCGGGCGGCACCTACACCGTGACCAGCGTGGGTTCGATCCCTCAAGTGGAATGTTCCCTCTCCACCCTGACACCGTCGCACGCAGTGCCATAATAGAAGTTAAACTTTCACGCACGAAATCGTGCCGCGAAATTCTCCGTTTTTGCGCTGGAATCATTAGCACAATATGTCCCGGCGCTGATGCCGGGTTCCATTCTGGAATTACATGGAAGCGCGCTTGAAAAAAAATGAAATGCGGTCGAGGCCATTTGTGGCGACGGCCTGTGTCGGACTTGTGGCTGTAATCGGATTCTTCGATTACCTCACCGGTTATGAAATCTCCTTTTTCTTGCTTTATCTGGTTCCGATACTTCTGGCCGTGTGGCGCGTCGGCACTTCTTTTGCGGTCGCAATTTCAGTGTCGAGCGTAATTACCTGGCTTATCGCCAATATTACCGCCGGCTTGCTTTATTCCAACTGGTTTGTGCCGGCCTGGAACTCGGTGATGATATGCACGTTCTATCTGGTGGTGGTGCGCATTTTCGTCCTGCACCGGGAGCTGGAAAAACATGTGCGCCAGCGCACCGCCGCATTGACCCTGGAAATGCAGGAACGCCGGCGGCTTGAACAGGAACTGCTCGAAGCGGGCGAGCGCGAACAGCGGCGCATAGGCCACGACCTGCACGACAGCTTGTGCCAGCATCTGACAGGCACGGCGCTGGCAGGCCAGGTTCTGGGCCAAAGGTTGAAGGAAAAGGCGCTACCGGAAGCGACGGCGGCAAACAGGCTGGTGGAGCTTGTCGAAGAAGCCATTGACCTGACCCGCACGCTTGTTCGCGGCCTTCATCCCTCTGAAATGCAGGCCGAAAGGTTCGTGGACAATTTTCAGGAACTGGCGACCGGCACCAGCGAACGATTCAAAATTTCCTGCAAGTTTGAATGTCCCCGAGCGATCCTTATGCACGACGCAAGCACCATCACCCATTTGTATCGCATCGCACAAGAGGCGATTTCCAACGCGATCAGGCACGGTAAAGCCGGGCACATCAACATCGGCCTTGATTCCGCTGATGGCGAAACCGTGTGACCGTCACCGACGACGGCACCGGCCTGCTTAAAGACGCGCACCCCACAAACGGCATGGGGCTGCGCATCATGGCTTATCGCACCAGCATGATAGGCGGGATTTTTGAGATCGAGTCCCTGCCGCATCATGGCACGCGCGTCACTTGCACACTCCCCGCCGCCACTATAAATTCAGCCGGAACCGATGACGCAAAAAAGTAAAGTCCTGCTGGTTGACGACCATCCGCTGGTGCGCGAATGGCTCGCCAACCTGATCAATGAACAGCCCGACCTGCACGTCTGCGGCGAGGCGAGCAATGCGCCCCAGGCATTTGAACTCATCGGCGCCACCAGTCCCGACATCGTCATCGTGGACATCTCTCTCGAAGGCGGTTCGGGAATCGAACTGATCAAAAACGTCAAGGCCAGCCATCCCAACGCGGCCATGATCGTGCTTTCCATGCACGACGAATCGCTTTACGCCGAACGCGCCCTGCGCGCGGGCGCGCGGGGCTACATCATGAAACGCGAGGCTACAAAAAAAATCCTCCAGGCCATACACGCCGTGCTCGACGGGAAACTCTACACCAGCGAAAAAATTTCCGACGCGATGGCTGAAAAATTTGTCGAAGGACGTCCGGCACCCGCCGGCTCCCCCGCAGATCATCTGAGCGACCGCGAACTGGAAATTTTCCAGTTGCTGGGCAGCGGACGCAATACGCGCCAGATTGCCGACCAACTGCACATCGGCTTCAAAACCGTCCAGACCTATTCCGCACGCATCAAGGAAAAACTCGATCTCGACAACGCCACCCAATTGCTGCATGAAGCCATCCGCTGGACTGAAATCCAACAGCCCAAATAATTGCAGGGCTTCATCTTACATTTTTCTCGCATCTTGGCACGAGTAGTGCTGATTTTCACTCAAGTTGCGGTTGCAACAGGCAATTTGTGGACGGAAAGTGTAATAATTATAACCCGCCTGTTGTTTCGTTCACGCCGCAATCAGAATGAAAGTAAAAACAAAAAATGAAAACAAACAAAACGTTCCGCAAGGCGGGCTTCACACTGGTGGAAATCATGATTGTAGTGGCCATCATCGGCCTGCTGGCCGCGATCGCGATTCCCAACTTCATCAAAGCCCGCGCCACGGCGCAGGCCAACGCCTGCATCAACAACCTGCGCCAGATTGATGCCGCCATCAATGAATGGGCGCTGGAAGCTGGCAAATCCACCGGCGCGACGGCCAGTGCGACAGTCATCTCCGGCTACATCAAGCTGAACTCGGCCAGCAGCATTCCCGGCTGCCCGGCGGGCGGCACTTATACATACGGTAATGTCGGCGATACTAAGCAAATAAGCTGCAGCCTCTCCAGCCTGACGCCAGGACACTTCCTGCCATAAGGGTTTCGGTTTATACAGAGACCCGAAGCGCAATGCTTCGGGTCTTTTTTTGTCTTAACCGCTGTTTTTTTGGCCGAAATACGGCAGACAGGCAAATGAGGTTACAACATCTTTGCGCCTGTGGAAAATCTGTCTGTCTGGAATAGTGCGGAGCGCGCTGTTTTTGGCCGTCAATTTTTAGCGCGCCGGTTTCCTTAAATCGCTACAATGGGCGCGTTCATGAACGACCGTCTGCCCATTTATGACATCGAGCGCGACATCATCGCGCGGCTGAAATCTGACCGGCGGCTGATTTTGTCCGCGCCCACCGGCTCCGGCAAATCCACGCAGGTGCCGCAGATGCTTTTGCGCCATGATTTTCTGCGCGACGGCCAAGTCGTCATCCTTCAACCGCGCCGGCTTGCCACGCGCCTGCTTGCCGCGCGCGTCGCGCAGGAATTGGGCGTCAAACTCGGCGAAGAAGCCGGCTACCAAATCCGCTTTGAGAATGTCACTTCGGCTAAAACGAAAATCCGTTTCGTGACCGAGGGCGTTTTGCTGCGACAGATGATTGACGATCCGAAATTGCGCGGTATTTCGGCTTTGATTTTCGACGAGTTCCACGAGCGGCATCTTTACGGCGACATCACGCTTGCGCGCGCGCTGGATTTGCAAGAGCAATTTCGTCCTGACCTGCATCTCGTCGTCATGTCTGCGACGCTGAATGCAGGCGAACTGGAAAAATATCTGAAGCCGTGCGCGACGCTTTCATCCGAAGGCCGGGTTTATCCGGTTGAAACTGAATACGCCGCGCAGCCAGGTTACAACGACAAGCGTCCGGCCTGGGAGCAGGCCGCCGAGGCATTTTCAAATTACGTTGCAACCGGCGGCGAAGGCGATGTTTTGGTTTTCATGCCCGGCGGGTTTGAGATTTCGCAGACGATTGAAGCCATCCGCCACACGCCGGAAGCGAAAGGGTTTATCTTGCTGCCGCTGCACGGCGAATTGCCGCCCAAGGATCAGGACGCCGCTGTGGCGCGTTATGATAAGCGGAAAGTCGTTGTGGCCACGAACGTCGCGGAGACTTCGCTCACAATTGACGGCGTGCGGCTGGTGATTGACAGCGGACTGGCACGCATCGCGCGATACGATTCCAATCGCGGCATCAATACGCTGCTCATTGAAAAGATTTCCCAATCAAGTGCCGACCAACGCGCTGGTCGCGCCGGGCGCACCGCACCAGGCGTTTGCATGAGGCTTTGGTCGCGTGAGGAACACGGCCATCGCGCCGTGCAGGAACTGCCGGAAGTCAAACGGCTCGATCTGGCGGAAGTTGTCCTGACGCTCAAGGCAGCCGGCGTGGATGATTTGAGGAAATTCCGCTGGCTCGAAGCGCCGGATGAACAATCGCTCGCGCACGCGGAGGAATTGCTCACGGATTTAGGAGCGCTTGACAAAAATAATTTCATAACGCCTGTTGGCCGCAAGATGCTTGCGTTTCCGCTGCACCCGCGTTACGCGCGGATGCTGCTTGCCGCCCGGGAATACGGCTGTGTTTATCAGGCCGCGCTCGTCGCCGCGCTCACGCAAGGCCGCGACCTGCTGTTGCGCAATTGCGGCAAAGAGGTGGATTCCGCGCGCGAAGATATTCTCGGCGAAAAGGCGTCGTCGGATTTCTGGATTCTCATGCGCGCGTGGACTTATGCCGCGAACAATCAATTCCGCCTCGACGCCTGCCGCAAGCTCGGCATCCACGCCGTCACCGCGCGGCAGGCCGCCCCGCTGCTGGAACAGTTTCTTCGCATCGCCGAAAAGGAAGGCCTCGACGTGAAACCGCGCGAGGTGAAGGACGAGGCGTTGCAAAAATGCATTCTCATCGGCTTCAGCGACCGCGTGGCGCGGCGGATGGACCAGGGAACTTTGCGCTGCGAACTTGTCCGCAACCGGCGCGGCGTTCTCGCGCGCGAAAGCAGCGTGCAAAAAAGTCCGCTGCTGGTCGTCGCTGAAATCCGCGAAATCGAAACGCACGGCAAAGAAACCAGCACGATTCTTTCGCTGGCGACAGCGGTTGAAACCGGCTGGCTGCGCGAATTGTTTCCCGAAGACATCGAATCGGAGTTGCACGTCCAGTTTGATTCGACGCAGAAACGAGTCGTTGCTGCGGAACTTTTGAAGTTTCGCGGGCTCGCTCTTTCGGCAACGCGAATCGAACCGCCGCCTGCCGATGCCGCCGCGAAAATTCTGGCGGGCGAAATCATCTCCGGACGGTTGCCATTGCCAAATTGGGATCAAGCCGTCGAGCAATGGCTGGCGCGTTTGAATTTTCTTTGCGCGAACTGTCCCGAACTGCAATTACCGCCATTTGGCGACGATGACAAAAAACACGTCATCGAGCAACTTTGCCACGGCGCGGCGGGTTACAAGGACATCAAGGAACGTGAAGTCAAACCGGTCGTGATGTCGTGGCTTTCGCAATTGCAACGTGAACTTTTGGACCAGCACGCGCCGGAGCGGTTGACGCTGCCGAACGGCCGCACGCCGAAAGTGAATTATGAAAACGGCAGGCCGCCGTTCATTTCTCTGCGAATTCAGGAACTTTACGACGTGAACCAGACGCCGAAGATCGCGATGGGCCGCGTGCCGGTAACGGTTCACATTTTGACGCCGGGCATGAAGCCGGTTCAAGTGACCCAAGACCTCACGAGTTTCTGGCGCGAGCATTACCCGAAAATCAAATCAGAACTGGCGCGAAAATATCCCAGGCATTTCTGGCGGTGAACGCTGCTGCTTCCCGGCTTTCGCCCCATCTGGCCGAATATTCAGAATCGTCCCCGCGTTTTTTGCATTGAAACGGAAATTTTATTGCGGAACGGCGTGGTTGCCGTTAATTCTTTTGCGTCGGTTTAATCAAGGAACCAAAGCTATGATAAAAAAACCTTTGACGGGTGCGGAGTTGAACGAACTGGCCGCGGGCTTGAACAAGTTGTCGCGCAATCTCTGGTGGTGCTGGGATCAGGAGGCGCAGGATTTTTTTTACGAGCTGAC
>DATCDZ010000004.1:0-26628 GCA_036510395.1 Verrucomicrobiia bacterium | reverse complement strand
GGTTCGGCGCGATTTGATCCAGTTCGGCTATAATCAGGCGCTCGAAGGCCGGCCGCCGCTGGCGGGTTACGCATATTATTACCACAACCAGCCGGATTTTCTGCGGACGAACCTGACGCTGCGGCTGGCGCTCGCGCCGGTTTATCTCGACTCGGAACTGGGCTTCAATCACGGGCTGGGGCCAAACACGGATTTCGCCATCGGTCTGGCGGGCGGCGGTTTTGCGGACAGCTATTCGGAAATTCGCGGCGGAACCTATCTGCCGTCCGAATCCTTCGACGGCAACGGCGCGGAAATTTCCGCGAGCGTCTATCATCTGTTCAATCCCGGCGATGAAATTCCGCTGAACCTCGTTCTGCGCGGCACGGCACATTATTCCTTCTATGACCGCAACGACAGCACTGCGCCCTCGTTTCAACTGCCATCCGACCACGGCGATTTCGATGTTCGCACCGGCCTGCGCTGGGGCGGCATCGAGCCGACCTTGTTTCCGCCACTGGCGATGGAATTGTCCGTCTGGTATGAAGGCCACCTGCGCAGCAACCCCGGCGCGTATGGTATTGGCGGTGACCGCGAACTCAACAGGCAATCGCATCTGTTTTGGGCGGAGGCCGCGCTGGCCTACACGCTGCCCGAAAGCCGGCAAAGTTTTTACGTCCGCCTGACCGCCGGCACGAGCGTGGACGCCGACCGTTTTAGCGCGTATCGCCTCGGCGGATTTCTGCCGCTCATCGCGGAATTTCCGCTTTCGCTGCCCGGCTATTATTTTCAGGAAATCAGCGCGCGGCAATTCGTCCTGCTCACCGGAAATTATCTCCTGCCGCTCGACAAAAATGCGCGCTGGAATTTCGACCTGAACGCCGCCAGCGCGGTCGTGGATTACCTGCCCGGCGAATCGCAGCCCGGCAACTCGCTCAACGGCGTGGGCGGCGGCATCCTGTTCCGCTCGCGCTCCGACCGGCTGAAAATCATGCTCACCTACGCCTACGGCATTGACGCCATCCGCGACGGCGAACGCGGTGCGCAAAACATCGGGCTGCTGCTGCAATGGGATTTGCAGAAAACGCGCGGCGAAAAATTCAACCCGGCCCAGCCCAACAACTGGCGCGGCTGGCAATGGCTTTTCGGAAATTGAAAATTGATTCCCGCAAAAACTCAAAATGACCTTGCGGAAACCGCCGTCACCTGCTTCATTGAAGGACGGTCGCGCATATGGTGGAATTGGCAGACACGCTACTTTGAGGTGGTAGTGCCGCAAGGTGTGCAGGTTCAAGTCCTGCTATGCGCACCAATACAGCTTTAGGTTTGAAGGTTCAACGCCCTCAAACCTGCTCGACAATGTGCTATGCGCGAAGTCCGGGCAGGCGTGGAGCGCGCTCGCGGAAATTGGACGCCAGTTGCAAATTTTGGCGGACGCGCAAAAGGGTGAAGGTGATTTTTCTGCTCGGTCCCTGCGCATATATGACGTGAGCGACGTTCTCACGCTGACGGAATTGACAAACGAATTTCTCCGCGCAAAAGCCCGCGCCGGGCGTTGCGACCGCTACCTGCGCGCGCTCCGTTATTCACTGGTGAAATTTTCCCTGGGGCGCGGCGCACGTCCGGTCACGGAAATCACCGTCCATGAAATCGAAAACTGGCTTCACGATCTGAATTTGCAGCCGCGAACTCTCAAGGGTTATCTCGGCGACGTGCGGACGCTTTTTAATTTCGGAGTGCGTCGGAATTATTTGCAGCGCAATCCCGCCGCCGGGGTGGAATTGCCCGTGTGCGAACCCGCGCCACCTTCGCTTCATGCGCCGGAAACGGTCCGCACCGTCCTGGAATTCGCGAGCTTCTACGATCTGGACATTTGCCGCGCGCTGGCCGTGAGATATTTCGCCGGGCTGCGGACGGCGGAAGTGGAGCGCGTCGGCGAAGATGCGTTGCGCGAAGATTTTCTTGAAGTTTCGGCGGCTCTTTGCCCGCGCCTCCGGCGAACGGACGGCGGATGCTGGAATTCATGCGAGCGATGGCCGCACAATGTCACGCGCCATTCGTTTTGCAGTTATCACCTTGCAAAATTTCAGAACGCGGGAAAAACGGCTTTGGAGTCGGGGCACACGGAGCAGGTTTTATTTTCAAATTACCGTGAAATGGTGACTCCGCGCGCCTCGGAAGAGTTTTGGGAATCCGGCCAACATAGTCCGGTAAATAAAACCGTCCACTTGTGCCAACTGTTCAAACGCGCGGGGTTTGACAGCATCGGCGGAGTCAACTGACGAACCAATATGAATGAGAAAAATCCGACTCCGCTTCAAGCCGCCGATCCGGTTCAAGAAAAAAATCCGGTTCAAGCCGCGCCGCCGCCCGCCGCAAGACTTGTCGTCAACGGCGAAAAATCCGAACGCGAAATTGAGCTTGAAGGTTTGCTTGCCGACACCGAGCAAAAAATTTCAGCCGCCGAACGCCGCGCGATTGAAGCGGAAAGTATCGCCGCTGAAACGGAGCGCGAAAATCAAACGTTGAAGGAAATTCCCGCGCCGCCGAAACCGCCGAAGGTGAAGCGGGAGAAACATTGGAGCGACCCGGTTTTCAGTTTAGATGAATAAATAATCTTTCGGCGTGGCGGCTGCGGATGCGCGTGTCCGTCACCAGCCAGACCGTGTCGCGCAAATCCCGTTTGCCAAGCAGGGCCAGGGCATCCGCCAGTCTGCGAAGCAAATCAGCACGATTTGGTTTGCGCAAGGTGATAACAATCGCCCCCGCGTGCCGTGCGAAAGCGAGCGGAACCGTGTGAAAGAAATCCTTGTCGGTCGTGATGAAGATTGCGCCGTCGTGTTACGCGTGGTCGAACAATTTGTCGTCAGCCGTGTCCGGCGGAAAATAATCCAGCGCGTGCGCGGCTGAATGACCGGCGGAGACGAGATAATTCAAGGCGGGACGCGGAAAATTTTCGTCGAGAAAAAATTTCATCCCGCCATGTCAGGCTTCGACGGCTTCCATGGCCGTCAATTCACCGGCGAATTCCAGGCAGGCGCGGATGTCGGCTTCCTTCAGCGCGGAATAATCCTCCAAAATCTGCTGGTGCGATTGTCCTGCGGCGACCGCGCCGACGACGCTGGCAACCAAAACGCGCGTGCCGCGCACGACGGGTCTGCCGTGGCAGACCGCCGGGTCAAGCGCGATTTGATCTGAAAGCCATGTTTGCATGCTTGTTCGTTGAATCCAAACTACCCGCACCGCCAATGTAAATCAAGCGGACGATTTGCGCATCAAATCAAGCCCGATTTTCCAACTGTTGACTGAATACGCCCAATTCAAACCCGAGCCGGGAACTTTTTGGCGCGCTATTTTTTTACCACCAAGTCACCAAGGCACAAAGCTGGAAATCAAAACTTGGTGTCTTCGCATCTTGGCGGTTCAAAATCCCCGTTCATTCGCGGTTAATTCCATTGGCCATTTTCCGTTGCGCGGTTAAATTTCCTGCGCGAGTGAAAAAATACCTGCACGTCATCGGCATCGGGCTACAGAACAACCTGACCTACCGCTTCAATTACCTGACGCGGACGCTGTTCAGCTTCATCCCGCTCTTTGCCATGATCGCGCTCTGGCGGAAAATCGGCGGCGCGCAACATTCCGGCTGGACGCTCGCGGAAACGGTTTTTTACTACCTGCTCGTGGCCGTGGTGGACGTGTTCACGGCGGTCAACGAGGACGACTGGCAGATCGCCGCCGACATCCGCGAGGGCAACATCAGCCAGTTCCTGCTCAAGCCGATTGATTATCTCTGGTATCGGCTCTGCCTCTTTTTTTCAGGCCGCATCGCGTTCGTGATGATGGCGTGCATCCCGCTGGCGATTTTCATTTTCTGCTTCCGAAGTTATCTGCTGCCTCCGGCCAGCGCGACGGCAACGCTCGTTTTTCCAATTTCGCTGCTGCTGACGGCGCTGCTGCAATTTTTCATTTCCTACGCGATGGCGATGCTGGCGTTCTGGCTGCTGGAAATCTCCACGCTGATCTTCATTATGTTCTCGTTTGAATACATCGCCAGCGGGCACATGTTTCCGCTGCCGTTCCTGCAAGACCGGCTGCCGCTGCTGGAGCACGCGCTGATGTTCACGCCGTTTCCGTATCAGATGTATTTTCCCGTGGCGCTTTACATGGGGAAAATTTCCGGCGCGGACTTGTGGAGCGGGCTGCTGGCGCAATTCCTCTGGGTGGTGATTGCGTTTGCGTTCGCGCGCTTCATGTGGCGACGCGGCATCAAAAAATACTCGGCGTTCGGCGGATGAACAAATGCCGTCGCGTGGAAGTGCATGAAAGATTGATTGATTGATTTGCGCCTGCTAATTTCCGCGCAATGTCCGACGCGGCCGCGCCAGCCCAAACGCCCTCGAAGGCAAATGTCTTTTTCCGCCGGCTGATCACCACGGTGATTCTCTGGACGGTGATTCTCGCCGCCATGTTCTCCGGCAACGCGCTGGTTTCCGACGGCATTTTCATCCTGCTCGTCTTCGTCCTCGCGCTGGCCGGCCTCGCGGAATTTTACGGCCTCGCCGAAAAACGCGGCCTCGCCTGCTTCAAATTTTCCGGCCTGCTCGGCGGCGCGCTGCTGATGGCCGGGACGTTTCTGGAACTCACCGGCAAAATCGGCACGCAAGGTTCGCCCGCGCGCGTGAACGATTTCGAAACCGGCTTCATCATTTTGTTCGTGCTGGGATTGTGCGTGCGGCAACTGGCGTCAAAGTCAAACACTTCGGGAATCACCGCCATCGCCGTGACGCTTTTCGGCCTGATGTATGTGCCGTGGCTGCTGAATTTCATCCAGAAGATAAATTTTTTCCCCGGCCTCGGCGGCAACGGGAAATTCTATGTGTTCTATTTCATCCTGCTGACAAAATTCAGCGACATGGGCGCGTATCTCACCGGTTCGCTCATCGGCAGGCACAAAATGATCCCGCGCATCAGCCCCGGCAAAACGTGGGAAGGCTTCGGCGGCGCGATTTTTCTTTCGACGGTTTCGAGCCTCGTGTTCGTGCATTTTCTCGGCGGCAAAATGTTCGGAATGAATTGGGTTCACGCCGTCATCCTCGGAATTATTTTGAGTTCCACCGCCGTTGTTGGCGACTTGATCGAATCGCTGTTCAAGCGCGAGGCGGGTTTGAAAGATTCCGGCAGTTTTTTCCCAGGCATCGGCGGCATCCTCGACTTGCTCGACAGTTTGCTGTTCAATGCGCCGATCATGTATTTGTATCTGCGCCACATTTTGACGCATCCGCACGCCATAATTTGATTTGATGAAAAACGTCGTTCTTCTCGGCAGCACCGGTTCCATCGGCACAAGCACCGTCAAAGTGGCGGAAGATTTGCCGGACCAAATCCGTCTGCTCGGCCTCGCCGCCGGAAATAATTCCGAACTGCTGCTCGAACAAACGCGCAAGCACAAGCCCGCTGCGATTTCAATTTTTGATCCCGCAAAAGCGAAGGAACTTCAGAACGCGCTCGGCACAGCCGCCCAGGTTTTTTCCGGCGAGAAAGGTTTGATTGAACTGGCAACGCTTCCGGCGGCGGACATTGTTCTCATCGCAATTGTCGGAACCGCCGGACTCAAGCCCGCGCTCGCCGCGATTCGCGCGGGCAAGGACATCGCCGTCGCGTCGAAAGAAATTCTCGTCATGGCCGGTGAAATCGTGATGAAAGAAGCGCGCAAACACGGCGTGCGTGTTCTCGCCGTGGACAGCGAACATTCGGCGATTTTTCAATGTCTCGACGGCAAGCCGACAAATTCGGTTCGTAAATTAATTTTGACCGCGAGCGGCGGCCCGTTCCGCGACAAAACACTTTGGCCGAAAGAAAAATTTTCCGAGATCACCGTCGAGCGTGCGCTCAAACATCCATCGTGGGTCATGGGCCGGAAAATCACGATTGATTCCGCGACACTCTTCAACAAAGGACTCGAAATGATCGAGGCGCGCTGGCTGTTCGACATCGAAATGGCGCGCGTCGGCGTGGTCGTGCATCCGCAGAGCATCGTGCATTCGATGGTGGAATTTGTGGACGGCTCGCTGCTCGCGCAATTGTCCACGCCGGATATGTGCCTGCCGATTCAATACGCGTTGACTTATCCCGAACGCGCCGTCAGCGAGCGCGTGCAGACAAATTTTCCAAAACTCGGTCAACTGACATTTGAAGAGCCGGATGTCGAAAGATTTCCATCAATTGAACTCGCGCGCCGCGCCGGGGAAACCGGCGGAACATTGCCAGCCGTGTTGAACGCGGCGAACGAAATCGCGGTCGAAGCGTTCGTGAACAGAAAAATAAATTTTCCACAAATTACGGAACTCGTCCGCCGCACGATGGACGCGCACAAAGCGGTTTCGCATCCGACGCTGGAACAAATTCTCGAAGTCGACAATTGGGCGCGCAAAGCGTCGGCAGTTTGAAATGGCGGAAAGACTTTTCGCTGCTATAATCTTGCGACTTATTTTGCATGACAATTTTACATTACATTTTCATCGGGTTTGAAGTGGTGCTGCTTTTCAACCTGCTCATCGGCGTCCACGAACTCGGACATTTTCTCGCGGCCAAATGGCGCGGGCTGAAAATTGACCGCTTTGCCATCTGGTTCGGCAAGCCGATCTGGAAAAAGAAAATCAACGGCGTCGAATACGCGCTGGGCTGGATTCCGGCGGGCGGTTATGTCGCGCTGCCGCAAATGGCGACGATGGAAATGATCGAGGGCAAAGGTGGCGAGCCTGAAGAAAAAATCATCGAACCTTTTGCGGAACGCGTGGGCGGCGACTTGAAGGAAACTAAAATTGATGCGCTGCCCAATGTTTCCGCGCTGGACAAAATCATCGTTGCGTTCGCCGGGCCGCTGTTCAGTTTTGGGCTGGCAATTGTTTTTGCCTGCGTTGTCTGGGGCGTCGGCAAGCCGAGCAACGAGGCGGACAATACAACGGTGATCGGCTGGGTCGTGCCGACGGATTCAGATGGCAATCCGGCCCCGGCTTGGAAGGCGGGATTGCGTCCCGGCGACACGATCCTGGAAATTGACGGCCAGCCGGTGAAACATTTTTCGCCTACCTCGCAGGACAGCGTGACGTGGCGCATCGTCACGAGCGTCAACACGAACATCGCCATCAAATATCTGCGCGACGGTCAGGAGCAAATGGCTTATGCGGCGCCGTATCATCGCGAGACGAAATGGTATGAGCGCAAGGCGTTGCGGCAGATTCTCATCGCGCCTGCGATGAAAGCAGTCGTTGACCAGGTCGCCAGCAACAGTCCTGCGGAGCTTGCCGGTTTGACGAACGGCGATGAAATCATCGCGCTGAATGGAAATAAAATTTACAGCCCGCTGGCAATTCTTTCCGCCGAAGACGAGATGAGCAACAGCCCGGTCAGGCCGCTTGCGCTGACAATCCGCCGTGGCGATGGAGAATTCACCCGCACGATTCTTGCCGCAAAACCGATCCAGCCGGCGAACAGCAATCCTTCGCTGGGCATTCTTGCGTGGGGCGAGGAAACGAACACGTTGCTCGCCCATCCAAGTCCGCTCGAACAGATTCAATCAAGTGTCGGGCAGATTTTCGGGACGTTCCACGCGCTGTTTGCGAGCAAGAGCGACATCGGCGTGCAACAACTCGGCGGCGCGGTGATGATCATCCGCGTCTACAGCAATCTTTTTCAGGACGAGGACGGCTGGCGTCGCGTGCTGTGGTTCAGCGTCATCCTCAACGTGAATCTCGCCTTGATCAATATGCTGCCACTGCCGGTTCTAGACGGCGGCCATATCACGCTTTCACTGATTGAAGTCATCCGCCGCCGGCCCGTGAGCGCAAAAGTGTTGAACGCCATCCAAAGCGGCTTTGCCATTTTGCTCATCATCTTCATGATTTACATCGCGTTTTTCGACACCGGCGACTGGATTCGCAGTTCGCACGCCGACCGCGAAACGCCGGTTATTTTCGCGCCACAAAAATAATTTCATGCGCTACTGCGAATCTCCATTTTTTTATCAGCGGCGAAAAACTCGCGAGATTGTCATCGGCGATCCGGCAAACGGCGGTTTCGTGATGGGCGGCGATCATCCCGTCGTGAAACAGTCCATGCTGACATGCGACACGATGGACACGGCGTTGAGCGTGAAACAAACTTTGGAACTTGTCGCCGTCGGTTGTCAGCTCGTGCGCATCACCGCGCCGACGGTGAAGGACGCGGCAAATTTACAGCACATCGTCGCCGAACTTCGCAAACAAGGCTGCGACGTGCCGATTGTCGCCGACATCCACTTCAAACCCGATGCCGCGATGGAAGCGGTGAAATGGGTCGAAGTCGTCCGCGTGAATCCCGGCAACTACGCCGACTCGAAAAAATTTGCCACGAAGGAATACACCGACGAGCAATACGCCGCCGAGTTGAAGCGCATCGAGGAAAAATTCACGCCGCTCGTGCTGGAAGCGAGGAAATTGAAACGCTGTTTGCGCATCGGCACGAACCACGGCTCGCTGTCAGACCGCATCATGAACCGGTTTGGCGACACGCCGCTCGGCATGGTCGAGAGCGCGCTGGAATTCGCCCGCATCTGCCGCCAGCACGATTTCCACAACTTCAAATTCTCGATGAAGTCGTCCAATCCCAAGGTGATGATTGAGTGCTATCGTCTTTTAGTCGCTCGGCTGAATGAGCTTGGCCCCGACTGGAATTATCCGATCCATCTCGGCGTCACCGAAGCCGGCGAAGGCGAAGACGGACGAATCAAAAGCGCAATTGGAATCGGCTCGCTGTTGTGCGATGGGCTTGGCGACACCATCCGGGTCTCGCTCACGGAAGATTCGCCGCGTGAGATCGAAGTCTGCACCGATTTGCTGGCGCAAATTCCATTTTTAATTGTAGGAGACGAGGTGCCGAGTCTCATTTCAAAAACAAATCAGAGTCTCGTCACCTCGACTCCTACGGATTTTCCGTTCGATCCGTTTCATTTTGAGAAACGCGAGACGCCGGAAATTGAACTGAACGAAAATACGAAATGCGGCGGCGAACAATTGATCCGCGTCGTCGTCACCCGCGCGACGTGGGACAAGGTTGCGCCGAAGATCCGTCCGAAAGACGACGTGAAGCCGGAAGCGGTTTACGAAGATCTGAATATCTTCGAGATTGATCCGATGCAAGATTTTGAAATCAATTGCGAAACGCAATTGCTCACGGTGAAAGATGGAATCAATCTTCCGGCGATCACTGCTTTCCGTTTGCTCGCGGCAAAATTAAAAAAACTTGGTCGCAACAATCCGATTTTGCTCAAGGATTGCCTGGGATTCGACAGCCGTAGGACAGGCGTCGCGCCTGTCTCTAATTCGTCTTCAGGTCAGGAGAATACGGAGACAGGCGCGACGCCTGCCTTACTAGAACCCAAGATTGCGTTGCTCCGCGCGTCCGTCGTCATCGGCGCGTTGCTGGCGGACGGGATTGGCGACGCAATTCTCGTTCGCGGCGAAGCGGGCGGCGGACAAAGTCTTCGTCTCGCGTATAATATTTTGCAGGCCGCCGGTTGCCGCAGCTTCAAGACAGATTATGTCGCGTGCCCGAGTTGCGGGCGCACTTTATTTAATTTGCAAACGGTGACCGCGCGAATCAAGGCGCGCACGGAGCATTTGAAAGGCGTGAAAATTGCCATCATGGGCTGCATCGTGAACGGGCCGGGCGAAATGGCGGACGCGGATTTCGGCTATGTGGGCGGCGCGCCGAACAAGATCAATCTTTACGTCGGCAAGACGCCGATCAAGTTCAACATTCCCGAAGCCGAGGCCGTGGAACGGCTCGTTGACCTCATCAAGGAACACAACAAGTGGGTCGAGCCGGAAGCGGTCAATGCCTGACGAATTAATTCAAGGAATGGTTTTGACTCCAGAGTGTGTTAGGTCTTTTCATCTTTCGAATGTGGAAGAAGACATTTTTCCCAGAGTGCGATAACTACATTCATCTGTTGATTGGGCGTCTTCAAACCGGGGGTGACGCGCCGCCAAAGTTTCAGAGCATCATTTGCGAGGGACGGCTCCTTCCAGAGTTGCGTGACTGCGGCGATGGCATATTGCGCGTTCAACGTGGGACCAATGTAGTCCCCGCGCGGAACACCTCGGACAAGACCCGCTTCACAAAGTCCAAGAAATGCGCCGCGCGGACAGCACTTCTCTTGAGATCGCTTGCTCTTGGGAAACTCCTTCTTCACGGCATCCGACCACGCCACTGTCGGACTGCGATGATTCCGTTCGCAATCCTGCGCGGCAGCAAGTGCTGCTTTCCCATATGCGTTCATACGTGGTGCTTTTTGACCTTACAATCTAAAACTAATCCGCACCGACCAGCGGCAGGCTCACGAAACTCTAAAATCGGGGTGCCGTCCAACTGGAAAGTTTTCCGTTCTCGAAAGTAAGAAAAATAGCGCCAGCATATTCCCATACTTCTATAGTCGAAGAACCCGTTGAAGTGGAAGAACTATCTTCCGGCTCCATTCCGGTTGCGGCCAATACTTCCGATGTTGTCATTCCCACATGAAGGGCTGCATTCAAAATAGCGATCGGAGACATTTGATGGGTCGCAGGAGTTGTTGGCGGTGAAACGGCAATAGGGGTTGCTGGAGGAGCCGGGAGAGATAAAACAGACACAGGTGCTAATGGAACTGTCGGCTGTGGAACGGCGGCTTGTGGGGGCGTTTGTGTAACGCAGCCAGCAGCGAATGCCGCAAATGCAACGATGCAGATGATGTTCCTAATTGTTTTCATTGCTTGATTTTTTGATGCGCGAACGCTCGTATCAATGATTCGGTCAAAGGCGCGTTTAGCCTGATTCAGTTTGCAGAGGGCAGGTTGCGCGGCGTTTTTAGTTCCGTCAAGAGAGGAATCCTTTTAGCCAGATGATTCCATTAAAATACCAAGCCATGAAAAAAGCGGCGCTCTTGCGAACGCCGCCGCGATTCTTCAATGGTTTTTACGCGGGCTTGGCCGTCTGCGTCTTTGGCTGGCGCTGCGGGGTGGCGGCGGAGCCCATCACGACTGAATAGCCGAATCCTTCCATTTGCTTTTCCTGTCCTTTGTATTCGGCGAGCAACACGTCGCGGACTTTTTCAGGGTCGGACTTCGATGCGGATTTTCGATTTGGCAAAATGGATTTTTTCAAAGTGCTTCCTGATGTGTTTCAAGGATTCGAGAGGCGAAAGAATAAATTGCCGGCAGGCGATGTGATGGTGCAATAGTTCGTGCCAAGACTGTTGGTGATGGCATAGTCGGCAGTCGTCCAATTGGTCGTGGTCAGGTCGCCGTTTTGCTGCAAGGTGTAGCTGCCGGTGTTCGGCCAGGAGACGATGACGCTGTTGTCCGATTGTGTGATGGTCAACATCGCCGCGCCGCCAACAAACCTGCTTGACGCATTTGTCGAGGTTGACTCGATGCTAAACACGGGAGGATCCGTGCTGGGATAGAAACCGCTGACGATAAACGCCACAGAACCGTCGTAAGCAGCACTGCCCGTTGGATCGCCACCACCGACCCAGGTAAAACCATTCACACCCTGCCAGCCATTGGGTGAAGCGTCCTGGACAAACAACCAGTAAGTATTGTTGGCCAGCAAGTTCAATCCGCCGGAAAAATCCACCGCAAAAATGGCGTCGGATCCGTCATTGGGCGCCACCGTGCCCGAATCGAGCTGCTCAAGCGGTTGGTGTGGCGTATCCGAATTATAAGGTTCCGAAAGATCCGAAAATATGCTTAAGCTGGCCAACTGGCCATAAGTGCCGTCGTAGCCGGACAACTCAACGGACGCATTGCCTAAAGTGCAATCCTCTGAAGGTGTAAATGCCACAGCGGCCCCCTCATAGTTGCCTGGGGCATCAGTGCCGATATACATTCCATCAATAGTGGGCGAATTGCTGATGATAACTGATGCTTTCGCGGCCAACCCGGAGGCCAGCATCACCAGCAGCGCAACACCGAACACGAATCCGGTTTTGCTGGTTTTGAAGAAACCTTCTTTGTTTTCCATAAATGAGAGTAATTCGGGAGACATGCCGGAGCTATAAGGTGTAACCCTGTGGGCAAATCGCCTGATGAACATCCCCTGCGCGACAACTGCGCCGCGCGGAATGACGCGCCCCCGCCAAAATGCACCAAAATCTCCGGCCAATTAAACTTGCCATTTGCCCGCGCTGAATTAAAGTGTGCGGCCACTTTTCAAATTATGCACTTGAACGAAATTATGGTTTTGGCGCAGGCCGCCGCTCCGGCAGCAGCCCCGGCGGGAACGCCGGCGGCGCAGCCGGGTTCGCCCTTGGGGATGGTGTTCCCGATGGTTTTGATTTTTGTCGTCATGTATTTCCTGCTGATCCGCCCGCAGAGCCAGCAGCGCAAGGCACAGGTGAAATTGATCGCGACGCTCAAGTCGGGCGACAAGGTCATCACCTCCAGCGGCATCATCGGCGTCGTCATCACGGTGAAGGACAACACGGTTTCGCTCCGTTCGGCGGACGCAAAAATGGAAGTCACAAAATCCTCGGTGACGCAAATCCTCGAAGGCAGCGCGGCAATTGAATCCTAACCGGCCATGAGAAAAACAGATCGCTGGAAATTCGTATTCGTCGTCCTCGTCGTCCTCTGGTCGCTTTTCCAGATTTATCCGCCGAAGTCGCGGGACTTGATCCGGCAGTTCGAGTCGCAGGCGCAGAATCAGGACACGAACTTCACCGTCATTTTGAAGCGGCTCGCGCCGCTGGAGGCGGCGAACACAAACCGTGAGTTCGCCAACCTGGAGACGGCCATCGGCACGAACGACATCCAGAATTATTTTCCGAACATTCTGGCGAATGACCAGCTTCACCCGACGACTTACATTCTGAACCAGATCCAGCGCAACGCAGCGGGCAAAATCAAGCTCGGCCTCGATTTGCAGGGCGGCACGGAGTTCCTCGTCGAGATGGACACGAACAAGCTTGTGTCCGAGTCGGGCGACACGAACCAGGCCGTCAGCGAGGAGGACATCAGCGGCGCGCTGTCGCAGGCGGTCGAGGTCTTGCGCAAACGCGTGGATGCCTTCGGCGTGGCCGAGCCGGTCATCCAGCCGGCGGGCGGCAACCGCATTTTGATCCAGTTGCCGGGGCTTTCGGAGGCGGACAAGGACGACGCGGAGACGAACATTTCCAGGGCCGCCTTTCTGGAATTCCGCATGGTCAAGGATGACAGTGATGAGATAATCAAGAATGGCGAGCCAATTCCGCCCGGCTACGAAGTGCTCAAGCACATTTTGCCGCCGGAAGACGGCAAACAGCAGCCGCCGGAAGTTGTCGTCGTGAAGAAAAAAGCCGAAAACGGTCTGGAAGGCGACATCGTGAAAAGCGCGCACATGGGGCGCGATCAAACGGGCGAACCGGAGATTGATTTCACGCTCACGGACGAAGGGTCGGCAAAATTTGCCAAGACCACGCGCGAATACGCGCCCGACCCGCAAACAGGTTTCAAGCACCGTATGGCGATTGTTTTGGACGGCGAACTTTATTCCGCGCCGTCGATTGACGGCGAAATTGACACGCCCACGGCCAGCATCACCGGCAAATTCTCGGACAAGGAGGCGCAGGATCTGGCGAGCGTCCTGCAAAATCCGCTGCGCGGGAAGTTGAGCATCATTTATACCAAGGACGTTTCCGCGACGCTCGGCATTGACACCATTCATCACGGCATTTATGCGTCCATCGCCGCCGTCGTTTTTGTTTCGCTGTTCATGCTGGCGTATTATTGGATCGCCGGGCTCACCGCGAACGTCGCGCTCGTCACGAACATCATCATTTTGCTCGGCGTCATGTGCAGCATCGGCACGACGCTCACGCTGCCGGGAATCGCGGGCGTGGTTCTGACCATCGGCATGGCCGTGGACGCGAACGTGCTGATTTACGAACGTCTCCGCGAGGAAATCGCCAAGGGAAAATCCCTGCGCGGCGCGATTGACGCCGGTTACGCACGGGCATTCGGGACGATTTTCGATTCGCACGTCACGACGCTCATTTCGTCCATCATCTTGATTTTCCTGGGCACGGGCGAAATCAAGGGCTTCGGCGTCACGCTGACCATCGGCGTCGCCGCAAGCCTCTTCACCGCGCTTGTCGTGACGCGGCTGATTTTCAACTTCCTGCTCGACCGCAACATTTTGAAATCACTGCCGATGATGCACATCATCAAGAGCGCGAAGGTGAATTTCATGAAAATCGCGACACCGCTGTTCGTGATTTCGTGGCTGTTCATTTTCGCATCGCTCGGCTACGGAATTTTTGATCGCGGCTCGAAACTGTTCGGCGTGGATTTCCTCGGTGGCGACAGCACGACATTCAGCTTCGCGCAAAAAATTGACCAGGGAAGCATCAGTTCCGCGCTGGAGGCCATCGGCGAAAAAGATCCTCAAGTCCAATATCAAAAAGACGTGACCACCGGCGCGGAAACCTTGAACGTGACGACCTCCAGCGGCTCGGCGGGAAAAGTGGACGACACGCTCGACAAAAAATTTCCGCTGGCGCATTTCAAAGTTGCCGGCCAGCAGCAAGTCGGTCCGACCGTCGGCAAGCAAATCCGGAATTCGGCGATTCTCGCCTCGTTGATGGCGCTCTTCGGCATTCTGGTTTATGTCGCGTTCCGTTATGAATTTTCCTTCGCCGTCGCCGCCGTCGTCGCCGTCATTCACGACGTGCTTCTGACGATTGGCTGCTATTGCATCGCCAACGGAATTTCCGGGCGCGAGTTCAACGCCACCGTCGTCGCGGCGGTGCTGACCATCATCGGCTTTTCCATCAACGACAAAATCGTCATCTTCGACCGCATCCGCGAGGACTTGAAGCTCGGCGTGCGCGGCTCGTTCAAGGATGTCATCAACCAGGCGCTCAACCAGACCTTGAGCCGCACGATCATCACCAGCGGCACGGTGCTGATCGCCACGGGCTGTCTTTACATTTTCGGCGGCGGCGTCATCAACGACTTCGCGTTCACGTTCCTCATCGGCATCGTCACCGGGACGTATTCCTCGATTTACGTCGCCAGCGCGCTCGTGCTGTGGTGGCACAAGGGCGAGCGCCCGAACATCGGCGCGTCGCAGGTGACGCTCCAAAATTCCGCGTCGGCGAAAGTCTGACGGTTTGACAATGCTTGGTTTCGCTGAAATCATGCCATGGCACTGGGCGGGATTTATTGTCTGCGTGTTGATTTTTCTCGCGCTCGACCTGGGCGTGTTCCATCGTGGTTCGCGCATCGTCAAATTCAAGGAAGCGCTCGCGTGGAGCGCGCTGTGGTTTACGCTCGCGATGATTTTCGCCGCTGCGATGTTTTATTGGCGTGGTCGCAAGGAATCGGTTCAATTCACCACCGGCTACCTCATTGAACTTTCCCTCTCGCTGGACAACATCCTCGTCATCGCGCTCATCTTCGCGTGGTTTCGCGTGCCAGCGGAATTGCAGCACCGCGTGCTTTTCTGGGGAATCCTCGGCGCGCTCGCGATGCGCGGCGCGATGATCGCCGCCGGCGCGGCGCTTATCAACCGCTTTGACGGGGTGCTTTACGTTTTCGGTGTGTTTCTTGTTTTCACCGGTGTCAAAATGATTTTTTCAAGGAACGAAGCCTTGCATCCTGAAAAAAACATTGCGCTGCACCTCGCAAAAAAACTGTTCCCCGTCGCGGACGGATTTGAAGGCGGGAAATTTTTTACGCGGCTCGACGGAAAATTCGCGCTCACGCCGCTCGCGCTCGTGCTGCTGCTCGTGGAGACGACCGACCTGGTTTTCGCGGTGAATTCTGTGCCCGCCGTGTTTTCCATCACGCGCAAAGCCTTCATCGTTTTCACCTCGAACGTCTTCGCCATTCTCGGCCTGCGCTCGATGTATTTCCTGCTCGCGGGCGCGATAGGATATTTCCGCTACCTGAAAATCGGACTGTCCGTCGTCCTCGTTTTCGTCGGGGCGAAAATGCTGCTCGACCCGCACGACAGGATGCCGCAATGGTTTCAAATTGAAATTTCCACCGCAATTTCGCTGCTCGTCGTCGCCGCGATTCTTGTAATTTCCATCGCGCTGTCCGTCGCCGTCGCGCGGCGCGAAAAGAAGATTGCGCCATGAAATTCCGCTGGATGCCCGCGCCGCCGCAACCGCTCCTCGCCGGACAACTGGCGGCGCAACTGAAAATCTCCCCGTTGTTCGCGCAATGCCTCGTCAATCGCGGCTTCAGCGAAATTTCCGCGATTGAAAATTTTCTTTCGCCACGCCTCAAAAATCTCGCCGACCCGTTTCTGCTGCCGAACATGGACAAAGCCATTGAGCGCCTTTTGCGCGCGCGCGAACAAAATGAACCGCTCGTGATTTTCGGCGACTACGACGTGGACGGCGTGACTTCCACCGCATTGTTGACCGAAGTTTTGCGCGCGCTCGGCTGGCGCGTGGAATTTTATCTGCCGAACCGCATGGACGAAGGCTACGGCTTGAGCGCGGACGGAGTTGAGAATTGCCTTAAAAAATTTCCGGCTACGCTGCTGCTTGCCGTGGATTGTGGTTCGACTGCGGTTGAAACCATTGCGTCGCTAAAAGTTCGCGGCGTTGACGTGATTGTTTTGGATCACCATCAAGTCTCAAATCCCGCGCCAGAGGCAGTCGCGCTTGTAAATCCGCAACTCCGTAGGACAGGCGTCGCGCCTGTCTCAAATTCATTTCCCGCTCAAGCGGAACAAGAAATTGGAGACAGGCGAGACGCCTGTCCTGCTTTCACCGAACTTTGTTCAGTGGGTCTGGCTTTCAAACTTGCCCACGCAATCCTGAAACGCGGACGCGAGAATAATTTGCCCGGCGCTGCGGAATTTGATTTGAAGCCGCTGCTCGATTTGGTCGCGCTCGGCACGATTGCGGACATTGTGCCGTTGATTGGAGAAAACCGGATTTTGGTTTCCGCCGGATTAAGGCAATTGAACGAGACCAAACGCGCCGGAATTCTCGCGCTGAAAAAGGTCGCGCAGACGCCGGAAAAAATCGGCGCCTACGAAGTCGGCTTTCAACTCGCGCCGCGATTGAACGCCGCCGGTCGTCTGGAAACCGCCGAAGAATCCCTGCATTTGCTGCTCGCCGAAAATTTAGAAGAAGCGATGCCCATCGCGCAAAACCTGGATTTGCGGAACCGCGAGCGGCAGAAAATCGAAAAGACAATTGTCGAGGAGGTCATCGGCGTGGTGCGCTCAAAGTTCGACGCACAAAAAGATTTTGTCATCGTCGAGGGTCAACTGCTCTGGCACATCGGCGTCGTTGGAATTGTCGCGTCACGCGTATTGCAGGAATTTTATCGCCCGACAATCATCATCGGCGGCGAGAACGGCGAGATGCGCGGTTCGGGCCGGAGCATTGCGGGATTTGACCTGGCCGCCGCGTTGCGCGGATGCGACGATTTGCTCCTGCGCCACGGCGGTCACGCTATGGCTGCGGGCTTGAGCATTTTGCCGGAAAAAATTGACCTGCTCCGGCAGCATTTGAACGGATTGGCGCGGCTTAAATTGAAAACGGAGGATTTGCAGCCGCCGTTGCGCCTGGACGCGGAAGTCGGCCTGGACGAAATCAATTTTGAATCGCTCGCCGAACTGGAAAAATTAAAACCGACCGGTCAGGGAAACCCCGCCGTGCAATTCTGCGCGCGCCATTTGTCGCACGCAAAACCGCTGCAAAAAATGGGCGCGCAAAAACAGCACGTCAAACTTTGGGCCAGCGACGGCGCGACGACACACGAAGCCGTCTGGTGGAACGGCGGCGACAAATCATTGCCGGTAGGAAAATTTGATCTCGCGTTTGCGCCGCAAGTGAATGAATTCAACGGCCGGCGCACGGTTCAATTGAAAGTGCTGGACTGGCGACCGGCGCAGGAGCATTGATGCCGCGCGGTTTTTTACGGCAATTTATGTCCGGGGACGCTGCAAATGGGCGGCTCGCCAACGGCATTGAGAGTGTAAGTGCCGCCTTGCGGACATTTCGGCAGTTGGCCGTTGACGAGCCGGATATAAGGTTTGAGGTCGTCTTCTGTGACAGCGTCTCCACTTTTTTTGTCTTTTTCCAAAGCCCACTCGTTTTTCGCCGCGCCAAGCTGGCGAAGATTATTGATGCAGGCGTTTTGCTGCGAGGTTGTCCGGGCTTTCACAAAATTCGGGATGGCGATTGCGGCCAGCATTCCCGGCACGGCGACGGCGGGCAGCAGGGCGGCGGCGGCATAACTCTGGCTGCTGTTGCCGACGGCCATGCAGCCGTCCGGCGTGTTGACGCCGACGGAATAGGCGAACGCCACGCGGTTGTATTGAAAGAGCGATTGCATCCATTGTGACTGTGCCGGCGATGCGCCGGAAGCGGCGGACGTTTTCATGGCCTGTGATTGAATCTGGAGCATGGTCTTGCCGAAGCGTTCGCTCATGTAGGCGAACTGGTTTCCATTGTCGGGAATATTTTGCGAAAGCCGCTTGAATTCGTCCGTTGATTTCAAGCCGGGTTTTTGTCCGCTCTTCACGGCCAGCGCTTCTTCAACCAGCGCGTCGGACGAGGCGATGAGCAGATAGCCGCCGCTGCTGGCTTCAGTCGGGCGAAGATTGATCGAGAGCGGGAGCGGCACGGGCATCGTCCGCATTTTGAGTCCGGTCTTGTCAACGCTGATGACCTGCGGATTTTTTTTCAACTGCCGGTCAATGCTGTCGAAAATCGTGTCGTCGTTGATTCTAAGGACGATGAGCAGACCCGGTTCGGGGATTTGAGCCAGTCCGGACGCCAGCGGAATCGAAATGTTTTTTGATTCATTCAGCGTCAGCACAAAACCGAATTCACCGCCGAGCGAATTCAGGAATTGATCCCATTTGACCTGTGTGCTTTTTTCAAACTGCTCCGGCAATTGTTTCAACATTTTCTCCGCCTGCGGAAAACCGGACTTGGCGGCCTCATCTTTTACAACCGACCACATCAGCGGCACGTCCGCGTCCGAAAAGAAAGCCAGCGCCGTGTCCGACGGCAGAAGATCAAGTCCCGTGAGCGGGTGCGGTTCACCGCCCAACAATTTCCACAGGAAGCCGTCGCCTTTGCCCGGATAATGATGCAGCAGCGCCTTGTTGCGATACAATCCCTTCTCGATCTGAATCGAACTTACGCCCAAACCGCTGACGTCCTCGACGCCGCTGTCCTTGATCAAACGGGTGATGACGCCAAAAGCCTTGTCAACATTGGCGCGGTCTTCGTCCTTGATGTTCGGGATGGACTCGAAAACCTGCCGGAAGCCCGCAACTTTTGTTGAAAGGCCGTCGAGCCATTGCGCGGTGCCGAGATACAAGTAAAAATCGCCGCCCGCGTCGAGCTGCGACGTGACTTCGTTGAAACTGGTCTTTTCCGCCGGGACGATCGCAGAAACGGTTTGCTGGCCGGGATTGCGTCCGGCGGACGGCGGCTCCTGTTTTTTGCAGCCGAAATTCAGGGTGGCAATCAGGCCGGTTAAAATCAGAGCCGAAGCAAGTCGTTTTATTTTCATGTTGTTATTGGTTTGTTGGCACAACTGGATGGACAGAGCCAAACAGCTTTCAAAAAAAGGTAAAGAACAAATGCAATGCGATACGGAAACTTGATTGTCACGGACAGGACAAAATATGGTTGCCGCGCTGCAAAATTCCGGCGACTTGGCGCATTCCTGGAGAATCGCCTCGCCGGAACAATTTTGGATTGGGCAACGGTTCACTTTTGCTTTGAAATTAATCGGATTTCGCTACAAGCTTCATGTTCACTTTGGACTCTGGATTCCTCCGGCGCGGCGCAGCGCAGCGAAGATGGTTGAATTCTGACTCCTGAATTCTTTTTACATGAAACGCACGCATCATTGCAATGAACTGCGCCCGGCGCACATCGGCCAGACCGTCACGCTGTCCGGCTGGGTCCATTCCCGCCGCGACCTCGGCGGCCTCATCTTCATTGACATCCGCGACCGCGAAGGCCGCACGCAAACAGTTTTTGATCCGTCCGACTTGACGAAGGAACTTTTTGAACAAGCCGCCAGCTTGCGCAGCGAATGTGTCGTGAGCATCACCGGCAAAGTCCGTCAACGCCCCGCCGGAACGAACAATTCCAAAATTCCCACGGGCGAAGTTGAAGTCGGCGTCACCGCGCTCGAAGTCTTGAACATGGCGGAAGTGCTGCCGTTTCCGGTGGACGATCCCGAAATCGCCAACAAGGTGAATGAGGAATTGCGTTTGAAATATCGCTACCTCGATCTGCGCCGTCCCGAAATGGCGCGCAACCTGAAAGTGCGCAGCAAAGTCGCTATCGCCACGCGCAGCTATATGGACGAGCAGGGTTTCCTCGAAGTCGAGACGCCGACGCTGTTCAAATCCACGCCCGAAGGCGCGCGGGAATTCCTCGTGCCGAACCGCCGTGAGCCGGGCACATTTTACGCGCTGCCGCAATCGCCGCAGCAGTTCAAACAGATTCTCATGGTCGCCGGCGTGGAAAAATATTTCCAGCTCGCCCGCTGCTATCGCGACGAGGATTTGCGCGCCGACCGCCAGCCGGAGTTCACGCAGATTGACCTCGAAATGTCCTTCATTGACCGCGAGGACATTTACACGCTGATCGAAGGTTTGCTGAAACGCGTCTGGAAAATCGCGTTGAACATTGACGTGCCCACGCCGTTCAAGCGCATCACGTTCGAGGAGGCGCTGAACCGCTGGGGCATTGACAAGCCTGACACGCGCTTCGGCATGGAACTTGTGGACTTCACGGAAGAATTCAAGGCGAGCACGTTCAAAGTTTTTTCCGGCGCGATTGCGAACGGTGGAGTTGTAAAGGCTCTAAACGCCAAAGGAATGGCTGGCGCGACGCAAGGCCAGATCGAAACGATGACTGACTACGCCAAGAGCTTCGGCGCGAAGGGTCTCGCATTCATCAAAGTCGAATCGGGGAGCGCGACCGTCTCGGTCGCTTCGGGCGGCGTCTCGCCGTCCGGTTCTTCTCCTGCGCCCGCTGCCGCGCGAGACGCGCAGCAGAGCGACCGGGACGGTCGAGCTCCTGAATGGAAATCGCCCATCGTGAAATTTTTCAGCGACGCCGAGAAGGCCGCGCTCACGACGAAATTGAAAATCGAGGAAGGCGATTTAATTTTGTTCGCCGCCGATCAATGGCTCAACGCCTGCGAAATCCTCGGCAAGATCCGTTTGTATTGCGCCGATGTGTTGAAGGCACAGGGCAAGCTGACGATTCCCGCCGACCAGTTCAATTTCCTGTGGGTCATTGAATTTCCGCTGCTCGGCTTTGATCGCGAGCAGAACCGCTGGTATTCCAGCCATCATCCATTCACCGCGCCGGTCACGGAAGACATTCCATTGCTCAAGACCGATCCGAAAAAAGTCCGCGGCCAGCATTATGACGTCGTCGTCAACGGTGTCGAACTCGGCGGCGGCTCGATTCGTATTCATCAGCCTGACGTGCAGAAAACGATTTTTGAGGAACTGCTCCAGATTCCGCCGGAAGAAACGAAACTGCGTTTCGGCTATATGCTCGACGCGTTCAAGTATGGCGCGCCTCCGCACGGCGGCATCGCGCTCGGCTTCGACCGGCTCATCGCGATTCTCTGCGGCACGGCGAGCATCCGCGACGTGATCGCGTTTCCGAAAACCGCGAAGGCCACCTGCCTTATGACCGACTCGCCGAGCCAGGTTGCGCCGAAACAGTTGCGCGAGCTTTACCTCGAAGTGAAGGTGAAACCGCCCACGACCACTCCCGCCAAACCGTGAGATGCCCGCCATGTCCGACAGGAAAAAATCAAGCCGACGCATATTGATCACTGCGGCCATCGCTTACATTTTTTTCTGCGCCTGCGTCTGTGCGTTGCAGCGGAAGCTGCTTTATTTCCCGACCAAAATCCCGGCAGCGGCCGTGGTTCAAGCGGGGGCGGAACATGGTTTTGTTCCGTGGAAAAATTCCGCCGGCCAGATCATCGGCTGGAAAATTCCCGCAAGCAGCGCGACGATGGGCAGCGTGCTGATTGTCCACGGCAACGCCGGCTGCGCCATCGGACGCGGTTATCTCGCACAGCCAATCCACGACGCGGAATCTGTGGACGTTTTTGTTTTGGAATATCCCGGCTACGGCGCGCGAACTGGTTCACCGAGCAAGGCAAGCTTTGATGCCGCTGCGGAAGAGGCGTTTCAATTGTTGCCGGACAACTTGCCGAAATATGTCGTCAGCGAATCCATCGGCACAGGCGTGGCGTGCGAACTGGCGAAAGACCATCCGCGCGAAGTCGCGGGCATGGCGTTGTTCGTGCCTTACAATAATCTCGCGGCGGTCGCGCAGCGGAAGATGTGGTTTCTGCCGGGTTATTTTTTGCTGCTCGACCGTTTTGATCCGGAGAAATGTTTGAAGAGCTACCACGGGCCGGTGAAATTTGTCGTGGCAGGTTCGGATGAAGTTGTCGGGACGGCTTCCGGCCTCCGGCTGGCGAACAGCTATGACGGACCAAAGGAATTGCAGATTGTCGCCGGGGCGCACCACAACGACGTGTCCGGGCAACCGCGTGGCTGGTGGCAGGAAGTCTTTTCGTTCTGGCGGCAAAATGAAATGCCGACAAAATGATTTCTATTCCTGCGTGAAGTAGCTCAAGTTTTCCAGTTCGATGGCGAGGTTCACGTTGTTGACCATGACTTCCTCCGGCACGGACAGCACGATGGGCGAAAAATTCAATATGCCCGTGATGCCCGCCCCGATCAGGCGGTTCGCGACTTCCTGCGCGGCAATCGCCGGCACGGTGAGGATCGCCATTTTGACGTTCTGCCTTTGGACAAACTCGGCCAGTTCGTCCATGCCGTAAATCGGCTGCTTGATTTCCTTGTCGCGTTTGCGGCTCGGCTCGGCGTCGAACGCGGCGACAATCTCGAATCCCTCCTTTTCAAACCCGCGATACGAAACCAGCGCAAGACCGAGATGCCCGACGCCGACGAGGATGACCGGCTGCAGCCGCGACGTGCCGAGCTCCTCGGAAATTTTTCTGAAAAGATCGGCGACATCATAGCCGAGGCCGCGCGTGCCGAACGTGCCGAAATATGCGAGGTCTTTGCGAAGCTGCGTGGGCTTGACGCCGGCGGCCTTCGCGAGCGCCTCGCTGGAAACCGTGCCGATGCCGTTCTCGCGCAGCCGCGCGAGGCAGCGCAGATAAATCGAAAGACGGTAAATCGTCTTGCGCGGGATTTCAGGGCGGCCGTTTTTTTTCAAGCGCTCAAAAATTAAGCGAGCCGCCGCCGCGTGGCAAGAGGCAAGCAATTTCCTTCTCGCCAAAACGCGCAAAGTTTCTGATTCTATGCCGATATGTTCACTGGAACTTACACCGCGATTGTCACGCCGTTCAGAAGCGGCGCGATTGACGGCGGGGCTTTTGAAAATCTGATCAAATTCCAGGTCAAAGGCGGCGTGGACGGCATCGTGCCCGTCGGCACCACCGGCGAATCGCCCACGCTGGATTGCGCGGAGCACATCCGCGTCATCGAACTGGCCGTGAAATTTGCCGCCGGCAAAATCAAAGTGCTCGCCGGCACGGGCGCAAACGCGACGAGCGAGGCGATTTCCCTGACGCAGGAAGCCGAGAAAGCCGGCGCGGACGGCTCGCTGCAAGTCGCGCCGTATTACAACAAGCCGACGCAGGAAGGTTTGTATCAGCATTTCAAGGCCGTCGCGCGCGCGACAAAACTGCCCATCGTGCTCTACAGCATTCCGGGTCGTTGCGGCGTTGAAATCGGCGTTGAGACGGTGAAACGGCTCGGGACGGATTGCAAAAACATCGTCGGCATCAAAGAGGCTGGCGGAAGCTGCGACCGCGTGTCACAATTGCGCGCCGCACTCGGCCCGAAATTTGAGATCATGTCCGGCGACGATTCGTTGACGCTCCCGTTCATGGCCGTCGGCGCAAACGGCGTCATCAGCGTGGCGTCCAACGTGATTCCGAAAGAGGTTTCGCAGATGGTGAAATTATTTCTGACGGGCAAATCCGCCGCCGCGCTGCGGCTGCACGAGAAATTTTATCCGTTGTTCAAGGATTTGTTCATCGAGACGAACCCGACGCCGGTGAAAGCCGCGCTGGCGATGATGAAAATCATCGAGGAAGAATATCGTCTGCCGCTCGTGCCGATGAACCCAAAAAATTGGGACGCATTGCGAACGACGATGAAAAGATGCGGCGTTTTGGAATAATTTTATGACCCGGGTCATCATAACCGGTGCGAAAGGCCGCATGGGACAGGCGCTCGTCTCGTGCGCGAAGAGTTTTCGCGATTTGGAAGTCGTCGCCGAGATTGATCAAGGCGACGATTTGAGTTCGGTCGTTTCAAAAACCGACGCGGTAATTGATTTCAGTTCGCACGACGCGACTCCGGGCATTGTAGAACTGTGCGCAAAAAATAAAAAGGCGGTTGTCATCGGCACAACCGGCCATTCCGATTCCGAAAAATCGCAAATCGCAAATCGCAAATCCAAAATTCCGATGGTCTGGGCGTCCAACTTCTCGACCGGCGTCAACACACTGTTCTGGCTGACACGCAAGGCGGCGGAGATTTTGGGAACGGATTTTGACCTGGAAATCGTCGAGATGCACCATCGCCTGAAAAAAGACGCGCCGAGCGGCACGGCAAAATCATTGGCGGAAATATTGACTGCAGTCCGCAGACAGCAACTGGAAAAAGTCGCGCGGCACGGGCGCGTCGGCATCGTTGGCGAACGCACCGCGGCGGAAATCGGCATACATTCCGTTCGCGGCGGCGACGTGGTCGGGGATCACACGGTCATCTTTGCGAACACCGGCGAACGCCTGGAACTTACGCACAAAGCATCGAGCCGCGATACGTTCGCGAACGGCGCATTGCGCGCGGCGCTTTGGGTCGTGAAACAAAAACGCGGCCTTTACGACATGCAAAATGTGCTGGGGCTGAAGTGAATTGTAGGAGACGACGTAAGGAGTCTCTGACTAAAATGCGAACATAATGAGCCTCCTCACGTCGGCTCCTACTTTGGCAATTGTCGCCCTCGGCTCAAATCTCGGCGATTCGCGGCAAATGATTTTGGACGCGATGGCGCGGCTGCAAAATATTTCCGACTCGCCAATTCTTAAATCCTCGTTGTGGCAGACATCGCCGGTGGATTGCCCGCCAAATTCGCCGAAATTTGCAAATGCTGCCGTCGGTTTAATTCCGCGAAAAGACGAGACGCCAGAATCGCTGTTGAAAAAATTGCGCGAACTGGAAATAGAATTTGGACGCGCGCCGAAAACAATTCTCAATGAGCCGCGCCCTCTGGACTTGGATTTGATTGCGTTTGGAAATGAAACGCGGAATTCAGTGGAATTGATGCTGCCGCATCCGCGCGCCCATTTGCGGAAATTTGTTTTGCAGCCGTTATGCGAGATTGCGCCGGAATTGATTTTGCCGGATCAAATCAAGGCAGTTTCGCAATTGCTCGCGGAACTTTCTTCGGAGGAAATTCTCAAAAAACTTTAGGCGGCTGGCCAAAGATGCGTTGGTATTCGAGTTGCACATAACGATCAGTCATTCCCGCGATGTAGTCGCACACGGCGCGATGGAGGCCGACTTTATTTAGGCGGCGGCGCGAGCTTTCGCCGATTTCCTTCGGGTGCTTCAAATAAAAATTGAACAATTCGCCGATCAATTTTATCGCGCGCAGGTTGGGCTTGTGGACGACGGGATTGTAATACAAATTTCTATAAAGATATTTGCGCAGTTCCAAGTTCTGTTCCCGGCGTTTGGGGCTGTAAGCGATGAGCGGCCTGGCACAAAGCCGCACATCGTCCGCAGATTGCACGCCGGCTTTTTGAATGAGACGTTCGCTGTTGTCAACCACGTCGTGTATCTGAAAATCAATGATGGTGCGGATGGTGAAATAGCGGCGCGACTCGTCGGGCAGATGGCCGAATTCCTTTTTAACGAGCTTTGAAGCGTGCGCGAAAATGCGGACGTTGCGGATCAGGCTTTTTTCCGAAAGCAGGCAGGAATCCAAACCGTCGTCGAGATCATGGCTGTAATAGGTGATTTCATCGGCAAGGTTGGCGGCCTGCGCTTCAAGCGAGGAGTTTTTTGCGGCGAAACCTTTGCGGCCGCCGGGATGGTCGTAGGCGGTGCGATGCTTGGCCAGGCCTTCGCGGACTTCCCACGATAGATTCAGGCCCGGAAAATTCGGATATTTCTGTTCCAGTTGCTCGACAATGCGGAGGCTGTGCTGGTTGTGCTCGAAACCGCCGCGGCCTTTCATCAGGCGTGCGAGAACGTTTTCGCCCTTGTGTCCGAACGGCGAATGGCCGAGGTCATGCGCAAGCGCAATGGTTTCCGCGAGGTCGGAATTTAATTTAAGCGCGCTGGCGATGTTGCGCGAGATTGCGGCGACCTCGATCGTGTGCGTGAGCCGCGTGCGCAGATGGTCGCCGGTGCCATTTAGAAAAACCTGCGTCTTGTATTCAAGCCGCCGGAACGCGCGCGAGTGGATGACGCGGTCGCGGTCGCGCTGATATTGCGTTCGCCAGACCGGCGGCGGTTCAGGGAAATCGCGGCCGCGCGTGTCGCCGCTGAACTGCGCGCAGGGCGCGA
>DATCDZ010000003.1:0-30623 GCA_036510395.1 Verrucomicrobiia bacterium | reverse complement strand
GAGCATTTTCGGCGGGAACATCACGCTGTATTCCGACCTGTGCGAACGCGCGCGCGAGGACACGTTCAACCTGATGCTCGCGCACGCCGGGCAGCTCGGCGCGAACGCGGTCATCGGCGTGCGCTACGACGCGACGGAAATCGCGCAGGGCATCACCGAGGTCTTGTGCTACGGCACGGCGGTTTATGTCGAGGCGGAAAGCCGTTGAAACGCGAACCGTTCAACCGGAACGCCGATGGAGGCGTGAACGCGCAGCCTGAAACATGAAGGCATTGAGCGCAGATTCTTTTCTCGCGCGGCTGCTGGGCAAACTGGCGGCGGCGGTGATCCGCCATCCGCGCTGGTTTTTCTGGCCGCAACTCGCGCTGTTTTTTGCCAGCGTTTTCATCACCGTCGCGTTTCTGCAATTCGACACGAACCGCGACGACCTCGTGGGTTCAAACCTCAAGTATCACAAAAATTTCCTCGCGCTGCAAAAGGAGTTTCCGCAGCAGGGAAATGACCTGGTCGTCGTCGTCGAGAGCGGCGACGCGGAAAAAAACCGGCAGTTTGTCGAACGGCTGGCCGCGAAAATGACGCCGGAAACAAATTTGTTCCGCGACGTTTTTTACCAGCACGATCTGGCGGCGATGGGAACCAAGGCGCTGTATTTTGTTCCTCAAAACGACTTGTCCACGATTCAAACGGCGTTGCACGGCGATTTGCCATTCATCCGGCAGTTCACGCAGACGACGAACCTCAATTCATTTTTTGAGCAGATCAACACGGATTTCCGCACCGCGCCGCGCGAGGCAAACGCGCAGACGGAATCGCTCACGCAGGCGCTGCCGGTCTTGACGCGCATTGTCACGCAGGCCAACGCCAGCCTGCAAATGCCCGGCAAACCGCCGTCGCCCGGCGTCGCATCACTTTTCGGCGCGAATGATCCCTCGGACATTTACATCACCTACAATCATGGCCGGATTTTTTTGCTCACGACGCATCCGCCGGTTAAAGAATCGGACAGCACGCCGCCCGCGCTTTGGAAGCTTTTGAAAAACGCCATTGCGGAAAATGTTTTTCACCGGCAGGTCGCCAGCGGAGATTTGACGGGCGACGCCATTGAGCGGTTGCGCCAGCTCATCCAGCAAACCAAAAACGAGGTTCCCGGCCTCAACGTCGGACTGACGGGCGAGCCGGTTTTGGATTACGACGAAATGGCGCAGTCGCAGAAGGACATGACGCTCGCGAGCATCGTGTCGCTGGTTTTGTGCGCGCTGATTTTCATTTACGGCTACAACGAAACCGGCCGGCCGGTGAAGGCGACAATTTGCCTGATCATCGGGCTGGCCTACACTCTCGCGTTCGCGACGCTGGCGGTCGGACATTTGAACATTTTGACAATCACGTTTGTGCCGATGCTCATCGGGCTGGCGATTGATTATGCCGTGCATTTGATCACGCGTTATGAAGAGGAATTGCGTCACGGCCAAACGCGGGAAGCGGCGCTGACCAAGGCGATGGTTTTCACCGGCCAGGGAATTTTCACCGGCGCGCTGACGACGGCTGGCGCGTTCATCGCCATGGCGTTCACAAATTTCAAGGGCATCGAGGAAATGGGGATCATCTGCGGCGGCGGATTGCTGCTGTGCCTTGTGCCGATGATGACGCTGCTGCCGGCGCTGCTTTTGCGCGGGGAGCAAAATGCCATTGATCACCGCATGAAGGAAGACGTGACGCGCGCGCGCATCGAAAATTTTTGGCTGCAACGTCCCGTCGCGGTGATTTTGATCACCGCCACGCTTGGCGCGCTGGCGTTGTCGGAAATTTGCCGGGGCAAGGTCAAATTCGACTACAACCTCATGGAATTGCAAAGCCAAAGCCTGCCGTCGGTCGTTTTTGAAGAAAAACTGACCCATGCGGACAAATCAGTCCTGTTCGGCGCAATCGTCGCGACGAATTTGGACGACGCCATTTCGCTGGAAGGACAAATAACAAATCTGCCGTCGGTCGCCGAAGTCGAACCGCCGCCGGAAATGCTCGATGATTTTTTGCCGCAGAATCAAAATGACAAGTTGAACCTGATTCAGGGAATTAAAAATGAAGTCGCGCCTTTGCAATTCAACGCGCCGGATTTGCAGCCGGTCAATGTCAACGATTTGAGCGCGACCTTGTATTCGCTTTACGGCTATTGCGGCGCTGCGCTGGCGGAAATCGGCAACAGCGATCCCGGATTGGCAAAACAATTTGTTTCCCTGCGGCAGGTCATTGAAGATTTGCGCAAGACCATGCTGGCCGGCGACGGTCCCGCGCTGGCGCAAAACGCGGACAAGCTGGCGGAGTTTCAACAGGCGCTGTTCGCTGACGTGCGCGAAACATTTGAGTCGCTGCAAAATCAAAATGTCAATTCGCCGCTGCGTCCGGATGATTTGCCGGCCGCCCTGCGCGACCAGTTCATCGGCGAAACCGGAAAATTTCTGCTGCAAGTTTATCCGAAAACCGACGTGTGGGCACGCACAAATCAGGAGGCGTTCGTGAGCGACTTGCGCAAGATTGACGGAAACGCCACCGGCACACCCGTGCAACTTTACGAATACGAGACGCTTCTCAGAAACAGTTACATTCAAGCCGCATGGTATTCGCTCATTGCGATTGCCATCATGGTGTTTTTCCACTTCCGCAGCCTGGGCGCGGTGATCTTGGCATTATTGCCAGTCGCCATCGGCACGCTCTGGCTCGCCGGCTTGATGGGCTGCTTTGATATTTCATTTAATCTGGCGAACATTATGACGCTGCCGCTTGTCATCGGCATTGGCGTGACAAACGGGATTCAAATCCTCAATCGCTTCGCCGAGGAACGGACTCCCAACATTCTCGCGCGCAGCACCGGCAAAGCCGTGCTCGTGTCGGGATTGACGGCCATCGCCGGATTCGGCAGTCTCATCCTCGCCAAAGATCAGGGCATTCGCAGCCTGGGCTGCGTGATGTCCGTGGGCATTGCGGCGTGCATGATTGCGGGACTGACTTTTTTGCCCGCGCTGCTGAATCTGCTTGGAAGATGGCGGCCGTTAATTAAACAACCCAGTGCCGGCAAATCTGCCGACACCGGGTCAGGAGGAACCGAGGTAAAAACCTCAATTGTGTGAACAGCATAAAGAAAATCCGATGAAAGTCAATATCAATGTTAAACTTAAGTTCAAATAGGATAAATCATCAAAAATACAAATGCAATAACGATAACGTAAATGATTGTAAAGTGAAATTCTTGAGCCAACTCGTTTTTGAAATTGACATTTTGATTAAAACTGGAATCATGTTTCGCAGAATCAAAAAATTTATTCACAGTTTTGAAATGTGCTATTTGGGCGCAATGCTCGGCTTTTCATCGGCAGTTTTCGGCCAGGAAGATTTTCACGACGGGCCGGCGTTCGATCAATTTTCACTGACGCTGGATTCGGGACGCCGCACCGAGGCGGTCGGGCCGTTTTTTTACGATGAGCAAAAAGATTCGGAAAAAACCCGCGCCATTCCGCCATTGCTTTCCTACGACGCCGATCCCGCGACCGAATCGAAAGAATTTGATCTGCTTTACCCGCTGCTGACTTATGAGAGTTATGGAAGTGAATACCGCTGGCAGTTTTTTCAATTGTTTGCCTTTTCCGGCGGCAAAAACTCGCTGGATTCACGGGCAAAGCGGTTCACGATTTTCCCGCTCTATTTTCAACAGCGCTCGCCGGACACCAACGAAAATTACACCGCGCTGGTTCCATTTTACGGCCATCTCAAAAACCGGCTGTTCCGCGACGACATTTATTTCGTAATGTTCCCGATTTACAGCGAAACGCGGAAAAAAGATGTCGTGAATGACAATTACCTTTATCCATTTTTTAATTTGCGACATGGCGACGGAATGCACGGCTGGCAACTCTGGCCGCTCGTCGGCGAAGAACACAAAGTTGTGACCACAACAACCAACGGTTTCGGAGACGTTTCAATTGTCGGCGGCTACGACAAATTTTTCGCGCTCTGGCCGTTTTGTTTTAAAACCGACACCGGCATCGGCACGGACGAACGGGAAAAATCCTGGGGCGTGCTGCCGTTCTATATGCAAACGCGTTCGCCCCTGCGTGATTCGACTTCGGCGCTCTGGCCGTTTTTCACATGGATTGACGAGCGCGGGAAAAAATACCGCGAATGGCAGGGGCCGTGGCCGTTTGTGATCTTCACGCGCGGCGAAGGCAAGACCACTTCGCGCGCGTGGCCGCTGTTCAGCCAGTCGCACAACAACGAGAAAGAAAGCGACTCTTATCTTTGGCCGCTTTACCAGTTCCACCGGCTCCACTTTGATCCGCTCGACCAGCGGCGCACGCGCGTCATGTTTTATTTGTATGAAGACACGGTGGAAAAAAATACGCAGACCGGCGCGGAAAAACGGCGGGTGGATATGTGGCCGTTTTTCACCTGGCACCGCGATTTCGACGGGAATTCACGTCTGCAAATCTTCGCGCCGATCGAGCCGGTGGTGCCGGAAAACAGCGGCATCGAACGCAACTGGTCGCCGCTCTGGTCGTTGTGGCGCGCGGAAACCAACCCGAAAACCGGCGCGGGCAGCCAGTCGCTGCTGTGGAATCTCTACCGCAGCGACAGCACGCCGGATTCAAAAAAAATCTCGCTCCTGTTCGGACTTTTTCAGTATCAATCCACAGGCGAAACGAACAGACTCCGCCTGTTTTACATCCCGGTGATGAAAACGTCCGGACAGGAAAAATGAAATCGCGCACGCATTATGTTTGAGAACATCGGTGAAATCGTCCTTTTGTTCTGGCGCACGCTGCGGGCGCTGCCGCTGGCGTGGCGGCAGCGGCGGAAGATTTTCGAGCAGTTTTTCGAGATCGGCAATGCCAGCCTGTTGATGGTCTGCATTCTTTCATTTTTCATTGGCGGCGTCCTGTCATTGCAGACCGGCCCGCTGCTGACGGAAAAAAGCCTGGGCAGCTACCTCGGCGGCATCGTGGGCTACTCAAACTGCCGCGAACTGGCGCCGATCATGATGTCCATCCTGATCGCCGGACGCATCGGCTCGGCCATGGCGGCGGAAATCGGCTCGATGCGCGTGTATCAGGAGATTGACGCGCTGCGCACAATGAACATTGACCCGGTTCACTATCTCGTCCTGCCGCGGATGGTTGCTATGGCCGTTGCGCTGCCGATGCTGGTGGTCATAGCGATTCTTGTCGGCTGGTTCGGCGGCGCGGTCGTCGCGGAAGGAAATGATCATATCGGCATTTCGTTTCAGGCGTTTTATTCCAGCCTGCGCCAGTTTGTGGAACCGAAGGACGTGGCCAACGGCGTTTTCAAAAGTTTTTGTTTCGCGCTGATCATCGGTGTTGTTTCGTGCCATCAGGGGTTGATGACGATTGGCGGACCGCGCGGCATCGGGCGCTCCGTCACGAAGGCCGTCGTCAATTCCATCGTGCTGATCGTGATTTTTGACTACATCCTCACGCGCGTTCTCCTGTTTGCAAAATGAACAGTTCCGCAACCAACCATTCCGGCGTCGGCGTGCAGGTGCGCGGGCTGCGCAAGAGTTTTGACGGGCAGCAGGTGCTCAAGGGCATTGACCTTGAAATCCGGCCCGGCGAAATTTTTGTCATCATGGGGCCGAGCGGCAGCGGCAAAAGCGTCCTGCTCAAGCACATCATCGGCCTCGATCCGCCGGACAGCGGCGAAATTTTGATCAACGGCGAATCCATTCAGACGCCTGAAATCGCCGCCAAATACCACATGGCAATGGTCTTTCAATCTGGCGCGTTGCTTGGTTCGCTCACCGTCGGCGAAAATGTCGGGCTTTATTTGAGCGAACACAGGCTCAAATCACCGGAAGAAATCCAAAAAATTGTCGCGGAAAAACTTGAAGCCGTCGGCCTCAAGGATGTGACCGGCAAAATGCCGAATGAACTTTCCGGCGGCATGAAAAAGCGCGTCGCAATCGCCCGCGCGCTCGCGAGCGAGCCGCAATTGATCCTTTACGACGAGCCGACGAGCGAACTCGACCCGCTCTCGGCGGTTGTCATCGGCGAGGAAATTTTGGAACTCCAAAAACAAATCCACGTCACATCCATCGTGGTCTCGCACGACCGCGAACTCGCGTTCGGCGTGGCTGACCGCATCGCCGTCATCAACGAAGGCCGCATCATCGTCATCGGCACGCCAGGCGAGGTGAAAAATTCCGGCGAACCGCTCGTCCAGAAATTTTTGAACGCAGACTTCAAACGCGAATCCAAATCCAAAATCCTATGAGAAATTCACTTGAAACCAATCTTGGCATTTTTGTCGTCATCGTCATCTTCGCCGCGTGGGCCATCGTTGAAACCCTTGGCGGCGTGGATTTGTTTCATCACGGCTACCACGTCGGCGCGCTGTTCAACACCGCGCAGGACTTGAAGGTCGGCGACAGCGTGAAAATGGCCGGCGTCGAAATCGGCCGCGTCGAAAAAATCAGCCTCGACGCCACAAACAGCAAGGTGGATGTCCTGATGAAACTTCATCCCGATGCCGCCGTGAAGACCGACAGCAAGGCCGTCATCAATTTCACCGGCCTGATGGGGCAGAACTTTGTCTCAATTGATTTCGGCACGCCCGCCGCGCCCGCCGCCGTTGAAGGCGCGATTTTGGAAACCCAGGAACAGCCCGACCTGAACGCCGTCATGGCCAAACTCGACAAGGCCACCACCGGCATCGAAAACCTGACAAAAAGTTTCACGCCCGATACGATCAATAATTTGCTCGGGCCGCTCACGGATTTCGTCAAACAAAACAGCGCCCACATCGGCAGTTCCATTTCCAACATTGACAACATCACCGGCCAGATCGCCAGCGGACAGGGCACGGTCGGCAAGTTGATCTACGACCAGACGCTTTATGATTCGGCGCTGGACACGGTTTCAAATCTCCAGTCCACCATCGCTTCCGCGCGCGGGATCATGGGCGGCATCACCAACGGCCAGGGCACGATTGGAAAACTCGTGACCGACGACACGCTTTACAATTCCACGACCGCCTCGATGACCAACTTGAACCAGATTTTGCTGAAGATAAACCAAGGACAGGGCACTGTCGGCAAACTCGTCAACGACCAGGAATTTTACAAGAACGCAAAGCTCTCGCTGCAAAAACTGGACAAGGCCGCCGACGGCCTGGAAGACACCGGACCATTGAGCGTCATCGGCATCATGTTCAACCAGTTTGGATTGTAGTCCATCCGGGCAATCCGCGCCGGCGCGTTGCACGCTCAAGCCAGGCCAAGATTTTTGAGGATCCTCACGGTCGAACGCGCCTTGTTCAGCGTGTAAAAATGCAGCCCCGGCACGTCTGCGCGCAGCAATTCCTCGCATTGCCGTGTCGCGTATTCAATTCCAAATTCGGCTGCGGCCTCGTCATCGCTGCCAAGCTCGTCCAGTTTTTTCCGCAACGGCGGCGGAATTTTTGAGCCGCAAAGCTGCGTGAACTTCGTGATCTGCGCCGCGCTTAAAATCGAGACGATGCCCGGAACCAGCGGAACGGAGACGCCGAGCTTGCCGGCGACAAAATCGCGGAACTCGAAAAAGTCCGCGTTGTCGAAAAACAACTGCGTGAGGACGAAGTCCGCGCCCGCATCCACCTTTTCCTTCAAATGTTTCCAGTCATCGAATTTTCCGGTTTTGTTGGCGACGTGGCCTTCGGGAAATCCCGCGACGCCCGTGGAAAATGTGTTTTGCTCGCGGATAAATTGGACGAGTTCGGAAGCGAATTCAAAACCGCCGGGAGTTTTCTGAAATTCGCCGCCGCCGGGCGCGTCGCCGCGCAACGCCAGGATGTTTTTGCAGCCGAGCGCGCGGATTTTTTCGAGCAGCGCGCGGACTTCGTCGCGTGTGTGGTGAACGCAGGTGAGGTGCGCGAGCGCGGTCAGGTTGTGTTCGCGCTGGATGCAATCAACTATTTTCAGCGTCTTGTCGCGCGTGGTGCCGCCCGCGCCGTAGGTGACGGAGCAGAAATCCGGCCGGGTTTCGAGGAGCGCGGGGATTTGTTTTTCGAGAAGGTTGCGGTCGCCCTCATCAGTCTTGGGCGGAAAAAATTCAAGGGAGACGACCGGCTTTCTGGCCGCCCGTTTCGCCGCGTAAATGTCACGGATGAATTGCATCTGGTCGGTGGATTATGGCGGAAGCGGGAATGAAGCCAAGTTTGTTGTGTAGGAGACGACGTAAGGAGTCTCATTTCAAAATCGAAAGTCGGGGAAATAATCAGAGTCTCGTTACCTCGACTCCTACGAATACAAATAAAAGGCCCCTTCCGTTTTGGCGGAAGGGGCTTGAATGATTCTAAATTAAATTAGAATGTATAAATAAGCTGCGCGCCCAAAAAGAGGGCGTCTCTGACTGCGCCGCCGCCGCCGATGGCATAGCTCGGGGTTGTTTCCGCATGATCCCAGCGGGCTTCAACACGGCTCAATACATTTGCCCAAAGGGCGTATTGAGCGGTGACTGTGAACTCTTCGCCGTGAGGGGAAGCGAACAATACACGAGCAGCACCGCCAGACTGATCTACATATTCGGCACGTCCGTTGAAGGACAATTTATCCGATGCTTGATAGGTGGCATAGACACCGAACACATTTATGTGACCAGTAGTTGCAACGGGAACCGCAGGATGCCCCAAAGCAAATGCAATAGCAGTAATAGCTCCGGGACCATAGTCTACATAATTATAGGTTGCGCCGAATTTCAAGGCCTCCAATGGCGTCGGAATGGTCGCACCAACATACAAATTTTTTGGACCTGCATTGAATGTATTGTAAGTGCCGCCAACAGACAGTGTCGCGCCCTTGAGCGCTCCAAAACTGTCAGGAGCAGTCAGCGAAACCAATGCCAATAGTTCCGGAGAAGTCAAAGGATGATGACCAACTTGTGTAACACCGTTAATACCTGCTCCATTGCCTGATTCTTCATCGGCAAGACCAGCTTGGACGCTGACGTCGTCATTTATTTTGTAAGTGCCTAGGACGCCCGTGTGGGTGGTCGGCTCAACGGCAAAGCCGTAAGAGTGTGTGTAGTTCGGGTTATTGCCAGAAGTCAAACCTTCGTAGCCAATGATGGTGTCCCAAACGCCGATTTTCCAGTCAATTTCCTGACCTCCAACCGTTGTGCCCAATGCCAAGTAAGCCTGGCGAACGAGACTGCCAGTTGCAAGCGGTGTAGGAGCCGTTGCGCCTGCACCCGTCCACAATTCAACGTGGTAGCCAGCCGAGAACGGCGTCGCGTCCAACGGCTTGTCGAGGGCGATGTCAACCGTGTTCAGGCTGAAGCTGTCCACGCTGGGCAGACTATAAGCAGCACCACCACCAGCACTGACGTATTGAGCGCCCACGTCCACGTAGCCGCTAAGGGTTGTGTTTGAGAGCGCGGTGTTAACCATGCTCATTTTTTCGTCTGCGCGAGCGGCGGAGGCGAGACTAACCACGCCAACCGCTGCGAGACCCAATGTCCATTTATTAAACTTCATCTGGTTCCTCCGATGTTGTTTGTTGTTAATTGTTTGTTTATTACCTTTTCTGCACTGCGCGCCACGAGGCGGATTGCGTCCTCTCGCGCAACGCGCGTTGCAATTGACGAAGAAAATAGGAAAATGCAGGGGATTTGACAACAAAAAAATTTCAGTAATTGGGTCTTTGCAACCTGTTGCATGCGTGGTGATTGCGGGCCTGTAGTTTTTTAATGTGAATTTGGCCGGAAGGCGGACGGATTTTTTGGACAGATTTGTGGTGATTTTTGGACTGGCGCGAAGCGTCTTGGAGTGCTGTGCCGGTGACACCGCTTTAGAAACGGGGGGCGTAAAAATGCGGATGTTCGCCGGATTGAAAGGGCCGTTCCCAAAAACTGCGTCGCGCTTTCGCCTTCGCCCCGCCACGTCGCAACAAGCCGGTTGCCGCCGCAGTCCAAGACTGCATTGAATTTCAAGCGTGCCGTTAAATCTAGGCTTGCAATTTGCGCGCGCAATTCTTATGAAAAGGCAACGGTATGCCATCATTCACATACACGGCCCGAGAGACGGCCACCGGCCGGGAAATCACCAACGCCATCGAGGCCGCCTCGGAGCAGGCCGCCATCGCAGCGTTGTTGAACCGCAACCTGCTGGTGTTGTCCATCCAGGAAAAAGTCGGCAAGAAGGGGAAGGCCAGGGGCGGCAAGGTGGCGCTGGCCGACCTGGTGGTGTTCACGCGGCAGTTTGCGACGATGATTGACGCGGGCATCGCCATTGTGCAATCCCTCCAGGCGCTGGCCGAGCAGGCGCCGAACAAAATCATGCGCGACGTGCTCAAGGACGTCTGCACGCGCGTGGAAAGCGGCGAAAGCCTTTCCGACGCGCTGGCGAAACATCCGAAGGCTTTCAACAAACTTTATGTGGCGATGGTGTCCGCCGGCGAGAAAGGCGGCCTGCTGTCGGAAATCATGGCGCGTCTGGCGACCTATGTTGAAAACACCGAACGCCTCCGCAAAAAAGTGAAGACGGCCATGATGTATCCTTCCACCGTTTCCGTGGTGGCCGTCTGCATCACCATATTTCTGCTGGTGAAGGTGATCCCCGTTTTTCAGGATGTCTATTCCGGCTTCGGCGCAAAGCTGCCCGGGCCGACGCAGGTTTTGATAAACATCAGCGATGTGTTGAGACACTGGCTGATCCTGGTTGTCATCGTGGGCGCCGGGCTGGTGTATGCGTGGCTTTACTTCATCAAAACCCCGAAGGGGCGCGAATTCTGGGACCGGCAGCGTCTCAAGCTGCCGGTCTTCGGCCCGATCGCGCACAAAATCTGTCTCGCCCGCTTCACACGCACGCTCGCCTCGCTCGTCCGCAGCGGCGTGCCGATCCTCGACGTGCTGCAAATCGTCTCCCAGACCGTCGGCAACGTCATCATGGAAAAGGCCGTCAAGACCGCCGCCACCGACATCGAACGCGGCGAAGGCATTTCCGCCGCGCTCGGGAAAAACCCGATTTTTCCCAGCATGATCATCCGCATGTTGAGCGCGGGCGAACAGACCGGCAACATTGACAACATGCTCGAGCGCGTCGCGGATTTTCTTGACGAGGAGATTGACAACACGCTTTCCGGCCTGATGTCGCTCCTCGAACCGCTGCTCATCGTGTTCCTCGGCGTCGTCATCGGCGGCATGGTCATCTGCATGTTCCTGCCGATCTTCAACCTCGGCAACATTGTCAACATGAACCCTCCCGGCCACTGAACCAAAACAAAAATGAAAGATGGCGTCATCCCATCTTCCATTTTCAATTCGCATTTTGAATTTTACATGGCCTCCATTTTCCCCGTCTGCGGCTGGACGATTTTAATCTTCGGCCAGCGTTCGCGGATTTTTTCCTCAAACCACCGGCGCGAATCCTCGTCGCCGTGGCCGAGCAAAATGGCGCGCGGCGAAACCTGCCCGACGAACTCCAGCAAATCCTCGCGGTTCGCATGTGCCGTCAAATCAAAATCCTGCATGTCACAATGCTTCGTCACACGCCCCGCGCTTGGGCTGAAAACAAAAGTCTCGCCGAGCTTCGCCGCCTTTAATCTTCCAGCCGGCGAATCCTGGTCGGCGTAGCCCACGAAGAAAATGCTCTGCCGCTCGTCGCCGATCATCCGCGCCGCCAGATCGTGCGCCGCCGTGTTCTCGCTCATCATGCCCGCCGTGATGACGAAAATTTTACCGCCGCTCAATTTCATGTTCTCCGCCTGCCCCTTTTCGAGAACGATCAACTGCAAAGCCCCGTGCAACTGCAAATTCGTGTGCTGCCGGTTCGCGCGGTGCGCCTCCAGATCGTAAATCTCCGTGAACACGCGGCCCAGTCCGCCGATGTAAACCGGCTGCTTCTTCAATTTTCCATCGCGCATCAGCAGCGCCAGCATCGCGAGCATTTCCTGCGTGCGCCCGAGCGCGAACGCCGGGATCAAAATGCAGCCTTTCCTTTTTTCCGCCTCGTGGATCGCCGCAACGAGCCGCTCCATTTCTTTTTCGCGCGTGAAATCTTTCGGCGCTTCACGGTTGCCGCGCGTCGTTTCCATGATCAACACGTCGGCCTTCACGTCATCAAACCGCGCCGCGCGCAAAATCGTCTGGTCGTGAAAACAGACGTCGCCTGTGTAAAACAAGGTTTCTTTTTTGCCGCGAATCATCACGCCCGACGAACCGAGCGTGTGCCCCGCGTCATAAAATTCCAGCGTCGGCGACGGCAGACCCGCGCGCGATTTGTTGAACGACGCCCATTCGATCTCGCGGTTGTATTTGAAGCCCTGAAACTGCGGCGTGATGTCGTCCACCTCGTCGTGCGTGTAAAGCGGATACTCGCGGATGCCCAGCTCGTCGCGCTGGCGCGTCATCACGTTCACCGAGTTGTGCAGCACGCGCTCGACGATGAAATAACTCAACTCCGTCATCAGCACGTGCGCCTTGGGAAAATGACGGCACGCCACCGGCAGCGCGCCGACGTGGTCGTGATGACAATGCGAAATCGCAATCGCATCCACGTCGTTGTTTCCCGCCCTGCCGAACAGCGGCAGCGCGTCGCGGCCCTCGCGTTTCGGGTGCATCCCCGCGTCGAGCAAAATACGGTGTTCGTCCAGTTCCACCAGCCACGCGCTCGCGCCGATGTCCGTGTCGGGATTCAAATTTGTTATCTGCACGAAAACAATTTAACCACAGATGGACACGGATGAACACGGATAAAATCGTAGGACAGGCGTCGCGCCTGTCTCTGATGTTCGTTCCGTTTGGACGGAAAATTGGTTTGAGACAGGCGCGACGCCTGTCCTACGCACAATCAAATTTATTTTTCCGGATACCGCCAGACCCAGTCGCCTTGCGAGATGTCCCAAATAGGAGTTCTATTGCTATTCATCCCAACTGGCTTTGTCACGACCACTCCACCGTCGTCTGTTTCGTTCCAGCCGACGGAATAGAGAACGAATTGACCGTCGTTCGTGAGACGATAATGCAACGGCTGTCCGTCGATGACATCGTGTGGAATTTTTTCCATGAACTGCGGCGAGAGAGCGTCGAGCGATTCTGGATAATCGCCATGCGCCAGCCGATAACGCTCCAGCGCAATCCCCACACGTGCCAAATCCGCTGAACATTGCGCGTAGGCAAATTTTTCCGCGCCACCCAATGCTGGCAAGAACAACGTCTCCAACACATTTTCCGGCGTGCGATGCCGAATCTCCTGGCCAAGAGCATTGTCGGCGGCGCGAATCTTGGCCTGTGAAATGGTTTTTGCGTCGTCGTCAACAATTGGCAAATACCATTTTGTTTCAAATCGGGCGATGCGCAGTTCGTTTTGGTCAATCCAGCCCGAAGGCCCAAAACTTAAAGCCAACATTTGAAAGCTCATTTGAGAACTTTCGCCTTCATCAGACATCTCTTGAATGAGATACAAAAGCGGGGCTATGGAATATAAACGCGGGTGTTTGAAAATTTGATCGTGCGGATGCCGGAAAAAATCGATATTGGCAATATATAATCCACGTTCGCCGCGAATTGCAAATTGATAATCCGCCAAGAAATCCAGCTTTGCCAGTTCTGAATCCAAATCGGCCAGTTGCGCGTCCGACCATTGATGTTCCGCCAAACCTTCCCAAATCGGTTGAAGCGTGATTTGTAACATGGCAATACGAACCAAATGCGAAATCAGAAACGGCTCGGACCGGATGGAATCAATCAGCCGCAATGACAATTTCACGTCGTCGAAGGCTTTTTCAGTTTCGCCGTTTTGCAATTCGGCGATGGCGCGAAGTCGCAGGACTAGGGAGAATTGTTTCACGGCAGCCAAATGCGGCAATAAAATCATGGCCTTGTCTTCGTCGTCGTATCCAATCGGGAATCGCGAATACGGCCGCGCACTGTCCTGCCGCAATTGTTCAATCACCGGATCAAATTTGCTCAATGCCAGCAGCACGTCGGCGGCGGACGATTGCGGCTGCGGCGCGACGGGAATTCCCGCTGCCGGATACGTCTTTTCCACTTCGCGGTAATATGATTGCCACGGCTTCAAATCAGTTGCGTGAGCGGTTGCCCAACCACCTGACCCTTCAGGCATATTCGGCAGATGATGATCAGATTGAGAATACCAATTTGTTCCCGTCAAACCTGATTCCGAAACAGGCATCAGCGAAAATAGATTGGAAACTTCCTCGCTGTAAATCCGGTTGCCATACCACGCCTCTACTCGTTTCGGGTTGGATTGGAAATTAAATTTGACTTCACCAATCCAAACTGGCGAGAACGCGAAATTCTGATCGTCCGGCACGGGTGGTGGAACGATGGATTGCCAGTCAAACCGTTCGCCTTTGGCCGCCCATTCGCGCTTGAATTTTTCCCAGTCATGTTTGCCGCGCCAGTCTTCCTCCGCATAAAACAGCGCAATCAAAGTGATGAAACAGGCGAGGCCAAAAAGACCACGTTTGAAATTGCGCCAGCAAAAAAGCCAGCGGAATAAACCAACGCCGACCACTAGCACCAGCGAAACAACGAGGAGTATTCCGGCAATGCTCAAGATTAGTCCGGCGTCAGCGCCAGCCAGCCAGCCAATGAACATGACCACCGCAAACACCAGCACGGCAGAAAGCAAAAATCCGCGCCAGCCGACCCACGATTTTTTCCAGATGCTTTTCGGTTTTTCGTCCATAAATTTTATTTCGTAGGAGTCGAGGTCACGAGACTCTAATTAATTTTCTTTCCGTTCATTTTTGATTTGAGACTCGTTACCTCGTCTCCTACAACTTCACGCCGTCAAAATCTCCACGCGCTCGGTTCGCGGGCGCGGGAAAAATTTCGCCGGCTCGGCCTCGCGGGTCTGATTTGCGCCAATCATTTCCGCATACATCCGATGCTCTTTTTTCAGTTCCGCAATCATTTCCTGCGACGGCGGCGAAACTTTTTCCGCCACAACCGGCGATTTGTCGCGCATGGAAAAATTCACCGCGAAAATGAAAATCCAGGCCGCCGCCAATCCAGCCCACGCCTTCGGATGCGGCCAGAAAATAGTTGAGAGTTGATGGTTGAGAGTTGAAAGCCAGTGACGGGTGACAAGTGACGGGTGACGAGAAATCTTCGCGCCGTCCGTCGCCGACAGGATTTCCGCGCGCCATTCGCCGGGAATGTGCCGGAGCGGCTGCCTCTGAATTTGTTTTTCAAAATCGTCCATGTTATTTGATTTCTTCGTAAAGTGGACGCAGCCGCCCGCGCAATTTGTCTAGCGAGTAGCGATACCGGCTGGCGGCGGTGTTCGGCGGAATTTCCAGCGCGGCGGCAATTTTCTCGAACGTCAGCCCTTCCCACAATTTCAGATGCACCACGGCGCGCTGGTCGGGCGGCAGTTCGGCGAGCGCATTTGCCAGTTCGTCGCGGAAAAACTTTTCATCGGGATCCGCCGTGGCGGCAAACGGCGAAACGGCTTCGGCGGCGAAATTCTCCTTGATTTTCTCCCGCGTGCCGCGACGGCGCATCAGATCAATCGCCGCATTGTGCGCCAGCCGGACGAGAAAGGCGCGTTCGTCGCGGACGCCGGAGAGCAGTTTTGGCTCGCGTGCCAGCTTGACGAAAATTTCCTGGAGCAAATCGCGCGTGTCGGCCTCGTCGCGCATGAAATTCAGGAGAAATGCGTAAAGCGCCTGCGTATGTTCGTCGTAGAGCCTTTCAATGTCGGCGGGCATTTCCCGTTAATGACGCGTCGGAAACGGAAGTTTGTCTAGTTTAATTACCTTTGTTGCAGCATGAAACTCACCAGCCATTCGGCAGGTTTGAGCGCAACAAATGTTAAATCGGCCAGCCATGGTGAATGGATTTTTTTTGCAATCCGTGAACCGGTCCTATTGTAAACCTTCCGAAAATTTCCGTGGCTGCGCGGAAACTTTTTGCACCAAAGGCTTTCAAATTTCCAAAAGGTGATGAGTTGACGGTTCGCAAATCTCGCGTGGCCTCGATGTTCAATTTCAAAAAACGGCCCGACAAATTTCTGATGCCCCCGCGCCGCCGCTGTGACGATAAAACAGCCGTCTGGCGCCTTGTCCGGCAGTGAGGCGTAAATGTTTTTCGACCACCAAATGCTTAACAACCAGAATGGCAGCGAGCCAAGCAGCGCCCACAAATAATTCCGAAATTTCAAACCCGCCGCTTTCATCAATTGCGCTGCGCGGATAGAATACCACGCCGCGACATAAAATGGCACGCACATCCATGCCGACCAGCCCAGACCGGCCATGCCGAACACAAAACAAACGTCAGCGACGATTGCGCCAAGAAAGATTCCGATGACAGTCCATCGGCCCGCAGTATTTTCGACGCGGGCGATTTCCAGCACATATAAAGTGAACGTCGCCGTCAGCACCAGAGGCGCGAGTGCGATTTTGCCCACGATAAAACAATCCAGCCACCCGTGAGCGCACGCGCCTTTCCAATCAGGAACCATGAAACCGCTAAAGAAAAAAACGAACAAAGGCAAAACAACTCCCGCGAAAGACAAAATGATCGCCCGAAAAAATGACGGCCATGATTTTCCCGCCGGCAACGCCAGCGCCGCCGAAAACAAAATCGGAACGAAAAAAATGATTAAAAAACTCATGCGGAAATTATTTCGAGAGGGATTGCGTCTGAAACCAATTGGCGATTGAACCATGCTTCGACTTTTTGAATGGTCTCGTCAGGCGTCGAAGTTCCGGCAGTAATGCCAACGATGTCCTCCGCCTGAAACCATTTTGCGCACAAATCATTCGTAGTCTGGACGTGATGGACGCGCGGACAAAATTGCGAACAGGTTTTGACCAGCTCGTGCGTGTTGTTGCTGTGCGCGCCACCAATGACGATGACGACATCGCATTTTTGCGCGATTTCAACCGCCGCGCTTTGCCGCAGCTTCGTCGGCTGGCAAACAGTGTCAATGAAACGCACTTCTGATTTCGGAAATTGCCCGCGAACCAATTGCACGAGCCGCCGCACTTTTTCAATCGGCTGCGTCGTTTGCGAAATGACGCCGAATTTTTCCCGCTCGCCAAGATTCGCCACGTCGCTTTTGTCCAGCACGACATCAAACTCATCCAAGTCTTCCGTCATGCCGCGCACTTCGACATGGTCGCGCTTGCCAATCACGACTGGATGAAAACCTTCTCCGACAAGTTTCTTCAAACTGCGATGCGCGACATGAACAAGCGGGCAAGTCGCTTGAATCACATTCAACCCATAAACGCGCGCCTCGCCCAATCTGCGTTCTGACGCGCCGTGCGCCGTGACCATCACTGCTTGCGTTTCAACATCGGCCGATTTTTGCTCAAATCGAATTCCCTTTGCGCGCAGTTCCGCCAGCACGGTTTCGTTGTGGACCAAATCGCCCAGAATCGTGAGCGGCCCGCGTTTCGCGGTCTCAACCGCCAGCGTAATCGCGTCCTTCACTCCAAAGCACATTCCCAGATGTTCGGCGCGGATGATTTTCATATTAACTTTGTATCACAAAGTATAAAGACCGCAGATCTCCGATTCCGTTCAAAGAAATTATTTTGGTTTGTTTTGCCGGACAATTTTCTCCAGCAGGCCGATGTATTCGGCGAAGGCCTTGCGTCCCGCCGTCGTCAGTGAACAAGTCGTGAGCGGGCGGTTGTTCTGGAACGATTTGGCGACGGAAATGTAGCCTTCCTGCTGCAATGCTTTGATGTGCGTCGTGAGATTGCCGTCGGTCATTTCAAGCGCGTCGCGCAGCTCGGTGAACGACAATTCCGGCGAGGCCGCGAGCATGGACATGATGGCCAGCCGGCCTTTCTCGTGGATCAGCCGATCCAGTTGCAAGAACGGTTCCGGGTTCACGCGACGAGATTTTTCTTCTCGGTCAGATACAGATACGCGCCGTAAGCCAGATGCAGCACGCCGAAGAAAAAGCCCATGAGCCAGTGCGCGCTTATTTCAATGTTCTGTGAAAGAATGAACACCAAAAAACACAGGGTTGCACAGGAAAGCACAATGAAAATTAAGCCAAACAACTTCATGCCGCGTGACATAAAAAATCCCGCCGAGTGCAAGGCGCAGCCGTAAAACAAAAGCCAGATGAAAGTCAAAACCACCGGATTGGCCAGCCCTACAAATGCAAAGATCAAACCGAGAAACATTCCTGCAAACAATGGCGGCAACAATGCCTGTCCCACACGGCGTGTCGGCGGCGACCAGAAATTTTCCCTGTCCTTGAGCGCCTGCCGCCGTGCGATAAGAAAAGTCCCTGCAACCGCGATTGCCGCCGCAAAAAGCCAGAGCACGGCAAAGGCATGGACTGAATCCAGATGAAACAAAAGTCCAACGATTCCCGCTGCCAAACCCAATACTCCGGCGGAAAGCATTATCGGCGCGAGCGCACGGCGATAGACGGCGGAGCGTTCCATCAGTGTGCGGATGGTTTGCAGATTTTCTTCTGCCCAATTCGGATTCATGGAAACACTTTGCGCTGCAAAGCCTATATTGACAAGCGCAAAAATTTGGTTTAGCCACCAAGACACCAAGGCACAAAGAATTTCAATTTCGGAATTTTCTTGGTGTCTTGGTGTCTTGGTGGTTATTTCTTTTCCGTGCCGCCGCCGAAGAAAATCTCCGCCCGACAAAAGGTGCTCGCCCAATGGCGCGGCGTTGACCTCGCGCCGATTGAAACGGCCAAAGCCGTCCGCGCGCGCGACGCAGACAAAATTGTCTCAAAAGTTTTGTCGGACTTGGAGATGGATTCGCGCCGCGCCGACATTGAAATCGTGAAGGTCTGGAATTCGCTGCTCGACCCGAACATCACGGCGCACGCGCAGCCGCATAATCTGCACAAAGGAACGCTTTTTGTGAACGTGGACAGCAGCGCGTGGCTTTCTGAAATCGTGCGTTACCGCCGCAAGGAAATCCTGGATCGTTTGCAGCACAGCTTCGGAAAAAATCTCATCCAAAAAATTTCCTTCCGCATCGGCTGAAGTTTTATTCGTGGCAGCCGGCGTGAGCCGGCTGTGATTTTCAGAGCGGAATGAGCGAACTCACGTTCGCTGCCACAAATTTACGCCATCAATTCCATCTGCCCCGGCGTGAGCAGCCATTTGAGCGTCGCGCAGTGGCCGCATTCCAATTCCTCAACTTCCAATTTGCACAGGGCGCCTTTCTTCATGTCAATCGTCGCGGCCGTGCCGCCTGACGACAGCAGCGCGATGAGCCGGCTCAAATGAGGTTCGTGGCCGACAAGCAAAATATTTTCCGGCGCGGGCTTCAAATCGTTCAATTGCCGGATCAACGGCTGCGGATTTCCGCCGGGAACCAGGTGATCTGAAAACGCGAGTTTCTTTTGCAGTCTGAAATGCTTCGCGACGATTGCGGCGGTCTGTTTTGCGCGAAGATGCGGGCTGGAAATGATTGCGTCGAAGGACAATTTCATTTTCTCCATCGCGGCGGCGGCGGCGTGAAGACGCTGCTCGCCCTTCGGAACCAGCGGGCGTGCGGCATCAGTCTTGATTCCCGGCGCGCCGGGTTCCGCCGCGATTCCGTGGCGCAAAAGATAAATGTTCATGCGGAAAATCTAATCCGTCGCGCGCCGAAAGCAAAGCCGCGCGAATTGTAACAATTTTCATTTTGGTTTCCGCGATGGCGCCTTGTAATCTGGCGCTACATGGAAACCGTCCGCCGCGCCGTCATTGATGTCGGCACCAACTCGGTCAAATTGCTGGTGGCCGACGTGTCGGGACGCGACGTGAAGCCGGTGTTTGAGGAGAGCCGGCAGACCCGCCTCGGCAGGGGCTTTTACGAGACGCGCCGGCTCCAGCCCGAACCCGTCGCCCGCACGGCCGAAGCCGTCAGGGAATTCGGCGAAGTCGCCCGCGAAAAAAACGCCTTCTCCGTCCGCGTCATTGCCACCAGCGCCGCGCGCGACGCGGTCAACCCGACGGATCTGACCGACTCCATTTTTCGCGCGTCCGGCCTGAAGGCGGAAATCATCTCCGGCGCATGCGAGGCCGAATGGGCGTTTCAAGGCGTGGCGACCGATTTGGAACTGGCGAAAGCGCCGCTGCTGCTGCTTGACGTTGGCGGCGGCAGCACGGAATTCATCCTCGGCCACGGCGCGAAAAAAAATTTCGCCCACAGCTTTCCGCTCGGCACGGTCCGGCTGCTGGAGAAATTTCCGCCAAGCGACCCGCCGTCGCCCGGTGAATTCACCGCGTGCCGCGACTGGCTGAAAGACTTCCTGCATCACGAAGTCCGTCCGCAGCTTGAACCCGCTCTGAAAAATGAAACCGGCGAAATCCGGCTCGTCGGCACCGGCGGCACGACGAGCATCCTCGCGCGCATTGAAAAAAAGCTGGACCGCCACGACCTCGAAAAAATCGAGCGCACGGTTTTGAGTTTTGAACAGGTCGTTTCGCACCGGAAAAATCTGTGGAAACAGCCGCTGGCCGGGCGCAAGGAAATTCCCGGCCTGCCGAAACTGCGCGCGGACGTTATTCTCACCGGCGTTTTGATTTTCGAAACCGTCATGGAAGAATTCGGTTTCCAGGAACTGCGCGTCAGTACGCGCGGCCTGCGTTTCGCGGCGGTGATGGATTGAAGCATTTACGACTGATGATTTTTGATTTACGATTTGTCCGAAGCGTCGCTGTTGCGGCAATCATAGATCATCAATCGCAAATCATAAATTTTCATGCGTGTTTTAATTGTCGGCTGCGGTTACGTCGGCCTGCCGCTGGGCGCGGAACTGGTCCGCCAAGGCCATGAGGTTTTTGGTTTGCGGCGAAGCGTGGCGGCGGAAAGGGAATTGAAGACCGCCGGCATCAAACCACTCGTCGCCGACATCACGCGGCCGGAAACGCTCGCCAAACTGCCACGCGGCTTCGACTGGGTGGTGAACTGCGTGGCGGCGGGCGGCGGCGCGGAGAATTACCGCCGGGTTTATCTGGAGGGCACACGGAACCTGCTCGAATGGCTGGTCGGCGCGCCGCCGGAAAAATTTGTCCACACTGGCAGCACGAGCGTTTATGCGCAATACGACGGCTCGGCGGTCACGGAAGAAAGCCCTGCGGAGCCGGTTGCGGAGACGGCGGAAATCCTGCGTGAAACGGAAAATGTTCTGCTCGCCGCCGCGCGGGAAAAATTTCCGGCGGTGATTTTACGCGTGGCGGGCATTTACGGGCCGGGGCGCGGCCACTGGGTCAAGCAATTTCTGCGAGGCGAGGCGCGCATTGAGGGCGATGGCTCGCGCTGGCTGAACATGATTCACCGCGACGACGTGGTCGGCTGCATCATCGCGGCGTTAAAAGACGGCCGCACCGGCGAAATTTACAACGCGGCGGATGACGAGCCGATGAGCCAGTTGAATTTTTTCGCATGGCTCGCGGAAACGCTCGGCAAACCGTTGCCGCCGTTCGTGCCCGAAACGCCGGATGAACGCAAGCGCGGCGTGACGGCCAAGCGCGTGAGCAACGCGAAACTGCGGGTGGAGTTGAACTATGAATTCCGGTTTCCTGATTTTCGCGCGGGCTACAAGGCGGAAATCGCGCGGTTCACGGCGTAGGACAGGCGTCGCGCCTGTCTCCATCCGAAAAAAATTTATTCAATTATTGCGTGTTCTTCATCCGCTCCACCACGCCACAGCATATCTGCGACCGGCAAGCCAGAGTTAGAGACTGGCGCGACGCCTGTCCTACTTCACACCGCGCTGTCGCCGTGCTCGTCAGTGCGAATGCGCCACGCTTCGTCAATCGCCCAGACAAAAACTTTGCCATCGCCGATTTTTCCGGTCTTGGCGGCCTTGATGATGGCTTCGACGGCGGCCTTGACCTGCGCATCGGGCAGGATGGTTTCGATTTTTAATTTTGGCAGAAAATCCACGGTGTATTCGCTGCCGCGATAAATTTCCGTGTGCCCTTTTTGTCGGCCAAAGCCTTTGACTTCGGTGACGGTCATGCCTTGGATGCCCAGTTCGTTCAACGCGTCTTTGACTTCGCTCAACTTGAACGGTTTGATGATGGCTTCGATTTTTTTCATAATTGTCATTCATTATACGCGTTTTCACCGTGTTGGGAAAGATCGAGTCCGATGCTTTCGTCTTCCTGCGTCACCCGCAGATCCATGAACGCGGCCATAATTTTCAGAATGATGAAAGTGCCGACGCCGCTCCACACGACCGCGAACAGCACGCCGATGATCTGGTTGATGAATTGACGGGAGCCGCCCGCGAGCGAAACCACCGCGCCGTTGGCCATGAACGTGCTCGCGATGGCGGGATGCACTTCGGCGTTTGCCAGGAAGCCGAGCATCAACATTCCGATGATGCTGCCGACGCCGTGAACGCCAAAGACATCCAGCGAATCATCGTAGGAAAAAATGGATTTGATTTTCGTCACTGCAAAGTAGCAGGCGACGCCCGCGACGAGGCCGATGCAAAATGCCGCCGGAATTGTGACGAAGCCTGATGCCGGAGTGATCGTCGCCAGACCCGCGACCATGCCTGACGCCGCGCCGAGCACGCTGGGCCGTCCTTTTAATTTCCATTCGACCGCCGCCCAGCTCAACGCCGCCGCTGCCGCCGAAAAATGCGTCGCCGCAAACGCGCTCGTTGCCAAAGTGCCGGCGTTCAATGCGCTGCCCGCGTTGAAACCGAACCAGCCGACCCATAAAAGCCCCACGCCGATGAGCGAGAGCACGACGTTGTGCGGCACCATCGGTTCGCGCGGATAGCCCGAGCGCTTGCCGAGCATGATGGCGAAAACCAGCGCCGAGACGCCTGAACTGATGTGGACGACCGTGCCGCCCGCGAAATCCAGCACTGGAATCTTTCCGCCGAGCGCCCAGTTCAAATAACCTCCTTTGCCCCAGACCATGTGACACAGCGGCAGATACACCGCCGTCATCCATAGCAGCATGAAGATGACATACGCTTTGAATTTCACGCGTTCCGCCACCGCGCCGCTGATGAGCGCCGGCGTGATGATGGCGAACATCATTTGAAACAGCATGAACGTCTCTGCGGGAATGGTCGGCGCATAATCCGCGTCAGGCGTGCCGCCGACGCCCTTCAAAAACAGATGAGTGAGCGGGTTGCCGCAAAACGCGCTGCCTGGCGCGAACGCCATGCTGTAGCCAAAAACCATCCATGCCGTCGAGATCAGCGCCATCAAAATCAGGCTGTGCATCATCGTGGACAAAACATTTTTTGTCCGCACCAACCCGCCGTAAAATAAAATCAAACCGGGTGCGGTCATCATCAGCACCAGCGCGGAACTCGCGAGCAGCCAGGCGTTGTCGCCATTGTTGATCACGACGAGCGGCGCGACGGCTGGCTGAAGCTGGGCCGCGGGAAGCACCGTGGCCGCCGCTTCAAGTCGCGGCGTCTGAACCCAAAACAGAAAAGCCACGCAGGAAAACAACAATAATTTTCTGACTTCTGAATAAAAGGGATTCATGGAAGAGAAGTTCAACAAACCCGCCGTGGGGTGTCAACGCCTGTATTGCTCAAAACTTGTTCGATTTTGTCCACGTTCGCGGTTAATTTTTCCCCCCGTATGTCCGCCGAAACCCAGCTCACGCCGATGATGGCGCAGTATCGCCGCATCAAGGGCGAGCTGCCGAAGGACGCGCTGCTGCTTTTCCGCCTCGGCGATTTTTATGAGATGTTTTTCGAGGACGCGCAGGCCGGCGCGCAGTTACTTAATCTTTCGCTCACCGCGCGCAACGGAGTGCCGATGTGCGGTCTGCCGCATCATGCCGCGAATAATTACATCGCGCGGATTTTGCGCGCTGGTCGCAAAGTCGCCATCTGCGATCAAATGGAGGACGCGCGTCCCGGCCAATTGACCAAACGCGAGGTCACGCAAATCCTTTCGCCCGGCACGCATTTCGATGAACGGATGCTCGTCGCGGAACGGAATAATTTTCTCGCAGCGGTAAATACGAGCGGAAAAATCTTCGGCCTCGCGCTCGTGGATTTGACGACGGGCGATTTTCTTACAACTGAACTGGAAAATGATTCCGCGCTGCTCGCGGAACTGGAACGCCTCCGCCCAGCGGAAATTATTTTCCCCACCGAGGCCACGTCGCTCCGCGATCTGCTGCGCGGCACGTTCAAAATTTTAAGCGGCTACGACGACTGGACGTTCGCGCCGGAGACAGCGTTCTTCACCGTCAAAGAACATTTCAAAGTCGTCTCGCTCGACGGTTTTGGCTTGAAAGACAAGACAGCCGCCATCGGCGCGGCGGGCGGCGCGCTGCATTATCTCACGCAAAATCTGCGCCGCGACGTGAAGCATCTCACACGCATCTCCTTTTATCAGCGTAGTGATTTTCTCACGCTCGACTACACGACGCTGCGGCATCTGGAAATTCTCGAGCCTCAACATCACGACGCCCCGCGCAACGCCTCGCTTTATGGCGCGCTCAACAAAACCGTCACGCCGATGGGCGCACGGCTGCTGCGCCAATGGCTTTCGCAGCCGCTCGCCAAAGTTGACCCAATTCGCCAGCGGCAAGACGCGGTGGAAAATTTTATTAACAATTCCTTCGGCCTTGACGCATTTCGCCAGCAGCTTGCGAAAGTGCGCGATCTCGAACGCACGCTGGGCCGCTTAAGTTCCGGCAGCGGCAACGCGCGCGACTTGGCCGCGCTGCGTTTGGCGCTCGAACAAATTCCGGCGTTGAAACAAATCCTCGCCACCGTAGGACAGGCGTCGCGCCTGTCTCCCATTTCAGAAGAAAATCTTCCGAAGCTGGAAGACGCGGAAAATAATGAGACGGGCGCGACGCCTGTCCTACTGGAAAATCTGGCCGCACAAATCTCTGAATCACCAGACTTGGTCGAATTGATTTCCCGCGCCATCGTGGACGAACCGCCGCTGCCGATCAAAGAAGGCGGCATGATTCGCGACGGCTTCGACACGAATCTTGACGAACTCCGCACGGCGCAGCGCGGCGGCAAAGATTGGATTGCAAAATTGCAGGCCGATGAAATTACTGCCACGGGAATTTCCTCGCTAAAAGTCCGGTTCAATTCCGTTTTTGGTTATTACATCGAAGTCACCAAGTCGAATCTCGCCAAAGTTCCAGCGCATTATCATCGCAAGCAGACCGTCGCGAACGGCGAGCGTTTCATCACGCCGGAGCTGAAAGCGATGGAGGGAAAAATTCTCGGCGCGGAGGAACGCAGCGTGAAATTGGAATACGAAATTTTCCAGCGCGTGCGCGAGGAAGTCCTGGGCCAGTTGCCGAAAATCCAGCAGACCGCGAGTGCGCTGGCACAGTTGGATGTGCTGGCTTCTTTTGCAGAAACTGCGCGGCTGCATAATTATTGCCGCCCGCAAATTTCCGAAGAAGGCGTTTTTCAAATCCGCGACGGGCGGCATCCGGTTTTGGAACAGCAGCTCATCGAAGAACGCTTCGTGCCGAATGACACAGGGCTGACAAGTAGGACAGGCGTCGCGCCTGTCTCTAACTTGAATCCCAAATCCGCCACGCCTCAAGGCGGAGATTTTTCAGATGGAGACAGGCGCGACGCCTGTCCTACGCCCCAAATCGCTTTGATCACCGGGCCGAACATGGCGGGCAAATCCACTTACATCCGGCAGGTCGCGCTGCTCACGCTGCTCGCGCACACCGGAAGTTTTGTGCCGGCGACGGAAGCGCGGATTGATCTCGTGGATCGCATTTTCACTCGCATCGGCGCGAGCGATGATTTGTCGCGCGGTCAAAGCACGTTCATGGTCGAGATGACCGAGACGGCGAACATTTTGAACAATGCCACGGCGCGCAGCCTCATCGTGCTGGATGAAATCGGGCGCGGCACGAGCACGTTCGACGGCTTGAGCCTCGCGTGGTCCATCGTCGAGCATCTGCACAATGCCGTCGGCGCGAAAACTTTGTTCGCCACGCATTATCACGAGTTGACGGAACTTTCGGCGCGCTTGCCGCGATTGAAAAATTTCAACGTCGCCGTGCGCGAGTGGCATGACCAGATTGTTTTTCTCCGCAAAATCGTCGAGGGCGGCACGGACAAAAGTTACGGCATCCAGGTCGCGCGGCTGGCGGGCGTGCCGAAGGAAGTGTTGGAACGCGCGAAACAGATTTTGTCGAACCTCGAAGAATCCGAACTCACGCCGGAAGGCAACGTGCGCCCGCAAACGCGGCAGCGCGGCAAGCTGCAAAGTCTTCCCGTGCCGCCGCAGATGGATTTATTTGCGGGCTGAAAAGTTACTGGCACAACATGGGCTGGAGAGACGGTTGTGCCAAGCGAGCAAGCCGGAGGTTCCAACGAAGAAGAAATTGTTTCGTTCATATTGTTTGAATGGATTTTTTTTTAACACCGCTGACGAAAAGCAGGGTGTCCGGTGTTTCTGAAAAGTCAAATGTCTGCTTTGCCTTTTGACCACACCGCGTTGTGCGGTTTAACCTGATTGCCGGCGACGGCCGTCAGCGAGATCAATTCCGCCGGATCGAGGTGCAGCTTCCGGCGGGCGCAAAACGCGGGCGCGTCGTCCCGGCCATTCTCAACGCGACGGATGTGACGAAAGCCTGCGCGGAATTTGCAACCGGTTGCAAACTGCAACCAATTGGGGCAAAATCCCGGAATGAAATCAATTGCCGTCGTCTTCATTTCTCTCTGTTTTCTCGCGTCCGCTTTTGCCTCACCCGGCGGCAAAATCGTTTTCGATGTTCGCGATTTCGGCGCGATGGGTGACGGGACAAATCTGGACAGCCCGGCGATTAACCGGGCCATTCAAGCGGCGGCACAGGCCGGCGGTGGAACCGTTTTCATTCCGGCGGGAGCCTATTTGTGCGGCAGCATCCATCTCACAAACAATCTCAATTTACATCTCGACGCTGGCGCGGTTATTTTTGGCGCGCCACAGGCGATGAGCGCCTACGATTTGACGGAACCTTGGCACGGCCAGGCGTATCAGGACGGCGGGCACACTTATTTTCACAACAGCCTCATCTGGGGCGAAAATCTCACCAATGTATCCATCACCGGCACAGGCATGATCAACGGCGGCGGGTTGGTGCGCGACGACGGATTGCTGGACACGATGTGCGGATTCTCAAAATGGAGTCCGGCGAACCGCACACCGCAACTGGAAAACAGCCATCCGCCCAGCCGGCTCGGCAACAAGGCCATCGCGCTCAAACTATGCCGCAATGTTTTGATCCGCGACATCACCATTGCGCACGGCGGCCACTTTGCGGTTCTCGTCACCGGCTGCGACGACCTGACCGTGGACAACGTGACGATGGACACCGACCGCGACGGCATTGACATTGATTGCTGCCGCAACACGACCGTCTCCAACTGCCGCATCAACTCCCCGCACGACGACGGCTTGTGTCTCAAAAGCTCGTTCGCGCTTGGCCGGAACGTCATCACCGAAAATCTGACCATCGTGAACTGCCAGGTCTCCGGGTTTCAGGAAGGCACGCTGCTGGATGGCACGATGAAGCCCAGTCGCGGCGGCATTGGCCGGATAAAATTTGGCACCGAGGCGAACGGCGGCTTCCGCAACGTGACCATCGCCAACTGCACGTTTCGGAACTGTCGTGGCCTGGCCTTGGAGGAGGTGGACGGCGGCATCATGGAAAACATCGTCATCAACAACATCACCATGATGGATGTCAACTCGTATCCCATTTACATCACCGCCGGCAAACGCAACCGTGGCCCCGACGTGACCGCAACGAGCCGCATTAAAAATATTTTCATTTCCAATGTCGTCGCCACGGGCGTTGATCGGGAGAGCGGCATTCAAATCACCGGCACTCCCGCCCAGCCGATTGAAGGCGTGCGGCTGGACAACCTCCGGCTCGATTTCAAAGGCGGCGGAACAAAGCAACAAGCCGCGCGCAATCCGCCCGAACTCGGCACGGGCTATCCCGAACCCGGCGAACTCGGCACGATGCCCGCCTACGGGCTGTTCGTCCGCCACGTCCGCGATCTGGAACTGGCGAACGTCAGCGTGAGCTTTGCGCAGGACGATTTCCGTCCCGCCATCGAATGCGCGGACGTGGACGGACTGGAGATTGACAACTTCAAGGCGCAACTCGCTCCGGGCGTGCCGACGGCGGTTCTGGCCGGCAACGTGCGCGGAATCACCATTCGCAATTCGCCAGTGCTGGATGGGATTAACCCGGCTCGTGCGCCCGCATTTCCGAGCGCAATCCGGTGAAGAGACGATCTAGCTCCGCCTCGTGTCCGGGCTTCACTTGGACAATTTTTAGTCCGCCAACCATTCCACAATCCTAATTTTTCTCTGCCGGGTGCTGTGAGCGAAGTCCTGTCATCGTGAGCAGCGGCAAAACATTAAAATGTCCGTCGTCTTCGTGCACAATTGCATAAGGCGCGCGCGGCGACAGTGAAATATAATCTCGATGCGGCACGGCATATTCTCTGCCGTCGGCCATCCGCAATGTAAACGGCTCGCCGCTGGCGACCGCTGCCTCTATTTGTTCCCGCGTCATAAAAACACTATCACCCAGACCTTGAAAATTGGCAAGCCTGCTTTGCGATTTGACGGCGCGCGTTTTGAAACAAGGCTCGACGCCCTCAGAATTGAAACTGGGGAGCAGATGTAAGCGGAAAATTTCCTGCTTCAAATTTTCGGGACAATTAGCTTTACCGACGGAAAATAAGTTTTGATCCGGTCGGAATCGCGCGTGACCAATTTCATTCCTTCGGCTTCCGCGTGCGCGCCGATGAAAAAATCGTCCAATGGAATTTTTGATGAAGATGGTTTGCCATGCACTTTCAATCTGCTCCGATAAAGTGCGTAAGCTTCGCTTGCGGGAATCGCCGCGGAAACGGGCAGCGGCGCGAACGACAATCCCATCCGTTTCAAATCTTCCAAAAGCTCGTCGCGTTGCACAAACCCGCCTGCGGCTTCGGAGATGACAACCGTGTTGACGATTGCGCCGTCAACCGCGCCCGCACCAGCGATTTGTTCTTTCGCCCATTCATGCCACGGACTGTCGGTGTCGCGCGCGTCAATCACCACGCTCGTGTCGAAAAGTGTCATCGGATTTCGGCTTTCAATTCATCCCAAGACTTCGTGACTTTGATCGGGCTGTTTTCGATGGCTTCAATGATTTGCTCGCGCGTTATTTTTTTTTCGGTTTCGGCAGCTCGATGCGGCGCAGCACAATCAGGTCGCGCGTTAGTGTTTCCGGGTGATAAACATCACGCGGATGGACGGCGGAAAGTCGGACTCGTTTTTTATCGTCGGCAATTATCATGGTGGGAATTTCCCACAGCGGCGGCGGCTCGGCAAGTTTTTTCCGTTTGTAGGAGACGACGTAAGGAGTCTCTAACTCTCATTTAGAATGAGTCTCGTCACCTCGACTCCTACGATTGCGTTTTGACGGCGCGCGTTTTGAAACAAGCTTTCTTCGCTCTTGGATTTAAGTGCCACAAGATCACGGCGGCGACATATGTTCAATGATTCATGAAAGATCGCGCGCGGGCGGGTCTGGGGCAAAAGGCAGGCCGCCGCGGTAAATCCTGGTGATCGGTTTTGCAGTGCTCGCATCCATCCATTTGTGAATTTCAGAGTGGCCGTCTGCAAAAGAGATGCAGCCGCATCCATTGTGATAAGAGGCCGGCAAATCCTACCAGTCTTCCGTGTTAGTGTCGCTTAATACGGGAAGAAACCATCCGTCATTGATGCTGTCAGGATGCTCCTCCAATAGTGTGAACGTCGTTGAGGTATTGTGAAGATCAGACTGGTGCAGGAAGCTGTGATAGACGGTGCTGCCGGCAAAAGGAATTGACCCAACAAAAGCGTTCAACGAATAAGTTCTGAGGCGAAGCGTCTGTCCCGGGGCGGCGCTGAAATCCGCCGGACAATGATATATTTTCACGCTCTCGGACATTAAAGGGCTGATGGTTCCTTGCACGAGCAACGCGATGTTGGTGTTGTCGCTATTTGCCCCGGACATGTCCTGAAATCCCCTGACCCAGCTTCCATCCGGCGATGCAGGCGGATTCAACAACAAAGCATCATGGTTGTCGCCGGGATACATTGCCCAGGCCAGTGCCAGTTGTTTCGTATTGCCAAGACAAGTGATTGTGTAAGCTTTTTGTTTTGCCCGGGAGATCGCTGGCAGCAACAGCGCAGCAAGAATTGCAATGATTGCGATTACGACAAGCAACTCAATTAGCGTGAAGGCGGACGGTTTTTCGCTTTTGTTTTGGATTGACCAAAAGCGGAAATTCCCCAAATTTGATCTGGTTGCCCTTCTCATTTTTATGACGCCGCTTTTAGGAGCGTCTTGTTTTCAACTCAACCGCATCGGCATGACGACGTAGAGGAACGGTCCGTTGATCTTCAAAACGCCCGGGCTCAATTCGTCAATCAGCTCGAAGAACACCTCGTCCTCGGCCAGCGCGGCCAGCGCGTCAATCAGGTAGCGCGGGTTGAAGGCGATGGCCATTTCCTTGCCCTTGTAATTCACCGCGAGCGTTTCGCGCGCCTCGCCGACTTCGGGCGAGTTGGCGGTGATGGCGAGGTTGTTTTTTCCGAACGCGAGCTTGACGGAGTTCGCCTTTTCACTGGTCATGATCTCGGCGCGGCGCAGCGCCTGCAAAAATTCCTC
>DATCDZ010000002.1:0-35492 GCA_036510395.1 Verrucomicrobiia bacterium | reverse complement strand
AAACCCGCATCCGAAAATCAGCGGTGAATCCCGCCGAGGTTTCCAGCGAGTCAATCAATTGGCCGGAACGACTCCGATTTCCGCCGCCGAAGTCCAGGCAGCGTCGTTGACTTCGGAGAGCGCCTTGAGCTTGATGAAGCGGCATTTCTTCGGGTCGAAGGCCACGGTTTTCAAATCCTTATCGTCCTCAAAAGTTCCCTTGCAGACCGGCTGGCCAAAATCAACCCCATCGTCGCTGACGTAAAATTCGTAATCTTTTATTGTGCCGTTCTCGCTGTCGTCCTGGCGCGGCAGGTAGGTGAAACCCTTGATCGTCGTGGGCGGAACCATCTCGATGACGATCTCGTGCGGGCAAGGCGGGGTGTCGTCCGTGTATTGCGTGTGCCAGAAGGTGTTCGTATCACCGTCAACGGCGTTGGCCCCCTTGCCGTCTTCACCCGCAGTTTCCTCGCTGTCCACCTTGACGAATTTGAGCGCAGGTTTGTTTGCCGTCGCGGTTGCGGGTGTTGATTGCGCGGCCGGCACGACAGACGGCAACGGTTGTGTTTCCGGCGCAACTGAACTTGTCTGTGCCGCTGGCACCGGTGACGGCGTGTTTGAAGCACAGCCAAAACCGATGAGGGCGACAATCGAAATCGCGGGGATTAAAGCGAATCCAGAAAATTTTTTTATGAGAATTAAAGCTTTGGTTTGAATTGAATTGTCAGTCATAACTGAATAATTAATAGACGAACGCGCATCATCGTCAAGCGCGAAAACTTCCCGGCTTGATTTATCGCCGGCCCAGCCGGTCCAAAAGTTTTCCGTGAATCCCGCCGAAACCGCCGTTGCTGAAAACGCACACGATGTCGCCGCCCTGCGTGTGCCTCGCCAGATGCGCGACGATGGCGTTGGCTTCCGGCAGGTAAGCGGCATCCTTGCCGGAAGCCTTGATGTCGGCCATCAGCTTTTCGGGATTCAGCCGTTTCTCCGGCAAAATCTGCTCCAGCCGCGCGACTTCGGAAACGACGACGACGTTCGCGTCGGCAAAGGATTCAGCGAGTTCCGCCTGAAAAACATTCCGGCGCGTGGTGTTGGAGCGCGGCTCGAAAACCGCCCAGATTTTTTCGCGCGGATATTTGATGCGGAGCGCGCGGAGCGTTTCGCGGATGGCCGTCGGATGATGGCCGAAATCGTCAATCACCGTCACGCCGCCCGCGATGCCGCGCACTTCCATGCGCCGCTTGATTCCCTTGAACGTGTCGAACGCCGATTGAATCTGCTTGTTCGAGAGGCCGCAATGTTTCGAGCAAGCGACGACGGCGAGCGCGTTGCGGACATTGAGTTCGCCGACGAGATTCAAATGAAACTTGAAGCTGGGAATCTCAAACTCCGTCGCCGTCGGGCCGTAACGAATGTTGAAGGCATAAACGGCATAGTCGCCGCCGAGGCCGAATTTTTTTACCGGACAATGCGTGACGTTGAGCAGTTCCTTGAGGTTCGCATCGTCGCCATTGCCGAGCAAAAGTCCGTTGCGCGGCACGAGGCGGATGAAATGCGAAAATGTTTTCTTCACCGCGTCGAGATTTTCAAAGATGTCGGCGTGGTCGAATTCCAGATTGTTGACGATGGCGATTTCCGGCTGGTAATGGACGAACTTGCTGCGCTTGTCAAAAAACGCGGTGTCGTATTCGTCGCCCTCGATGATGAACCATTCGCTGTCAGTGAACCGCGCGCCCTGCGAAAAATTATTCGGAATGCCGCCGATGAAAAAGCTCGGGTTCAATCCGCTGTGCTCAAAAACCCACGCGAGCAGCGAAGTCGTCGTCGTCTTGCCGTGAGTTCCAGAAACGACAATAGAGCGTTTGCCGCGAATGAAAAATTCCTTCAGCAATTCCGGCAGCGAGCAGTAACGCAATTTGTGATCTAAAATAAATTCCGCCTCCGGGTTGCCGCGAGAAATCGCATTTCCAATCACAACCAAATCCGGTTTGTGCGAAAGATTTTTTTCGTCGTAGCCGTTCATCACCGTGATTTTTTTCGCGGCGAGAAACGACGCCATCGGTTCATAGACATTCTGATCCGAGCCGGTGACAGAAAAACCGCGTTCCTGCATCGCGGCAGCGGCGGCGGCCATGCCCGTGCCGCCGATGCCGGTGAAATGGACTGATTTGATTTGCGACGAAAACATTTGCAGAAATTAAACCACCAAGACATCAAGGCACAAAGCTTTTTGAATTCTTGGTTTCTTTGTAAAAAGCCGCACAACACCTTTCTTCTCGCTTCGCTGATTTCAATAAAACACTCTTTGATCATGAAATTGAAGGTTGCCTCATGGAATATGGGTCACTGGATGCACCGAAGCGTGGCGCAAAAGGCGTGGAATTATCTCGACACTGTAATCGCCGCAGACATCTCGCTCGTGCAAGAATCAGCGCCACCAGTTGAACGTCAAAAAAAATTCTGTGTGTGGCGTGAAATCGGCGGAAGCCGCAAGTGGGGTTCGGGCGTGATGACGAAAGAATTCCCCGTAACCGAAATTAAACTAGAGAAAAACGATTATCCGGGTGCGCTGGTTGTCACAGACGTAACATTGCCGGACAAAACAACGCTCGTTGTGGTCAGTATGTATGGGCAACTGGACAAGCACGGCTATTCAATCACTACACTTCATCGGATGTTGAGCGACCTCACACATTTATTTGAGGGCGATCTTCGTCCCGGCAGACGACCCAAAGTAATTCTTGGCGGAGACTTTAACGCGTCACCCCAATGGGACGACAAATATGCAGTAAAGACACACCGCATATTTTTCCAACGGCTTGAAGCTTTCGGCTTGGTGGACTGTCAGGGGCAATTTACAAAAGAACGTTCACGCACATTTCGGAACAGGAGAAATTTCCCGTGGGTGGACGACTACATTTTCGCCAGCAAGAGCCTCGCAAAAAATGTCGTGGCTCACCAAGTGGTTGAACAGGCTGAAATATTAAACTTGAGCGACCACAACCCAGTAGTTGTGACTTTCGACCTATAAGCAAAATCCCTAAATCTCTTTTAGCTTCCGTTCCAAAATTTCGCCGACGAGCGCGGGATTAGCTTTGCCTTTGGAAAGTTTCATCACTTGGCCTTTGAGCGAATTCAGCGCGGCAACTTTGCCGGCCTTGTAACCGGCCACTGGATTTGGATTCGCGACGATGGCTTCGTCGCAGAATTTTTCAATCGCGCCAGTGTCACTGACCTGCGCGAGACCTTTTTCTTGAACAATCGTGGCGGGTGGTTTGCCAGTCTCAAACATTTCAGCGAACACCTGCTGCGCGGCGGAACTGCTGATGGTTTTGGCTTCGACAAGGCCGACGAGTTCAAGCAACGCCTTTGGTTGGAACAACAAGTCCGAGAGCGTAAGAAGTTTCCATCCACTAGTCGCAACTCCAATCGAAAGACTCTCGTTAGCTGCAAGTTTAATATTTTCTCCATATTGTGAGTCTTCTGCGATTTGCTTCGCGATGAAGTCATTCCTCTCCGTCATTTTTGCACGCAGATTGTTGATGACCCAGTTCGCAACGGCTTTGGGATTCTTCGACTGTTTCGCGATGCCTTCAAAATAATTTCCCAGCGGCACGTCGTTCACAAATGTTTCCGCGTCGGGCGCGGGCAGTTGATACTCGCGCATGAAACGCTGCTTGCGCGCGAGCGGCAATTCCACCACGCGCGACTTCACCTCGGCCAGCCATGCATCTGTCGGTGCGAGCGGCATCAAATCAGGATCGGGGAAATAGCGGTAATCGTGCGCGAATTCCTTCGTCCTCATTTCGTCGGTCACGCCCGCCTCATCGTCCCAGCGGCGCGTGGATTGGATGAGCTTGCCGCCGCTTTTTACGATTTCGGTCTGGCGCGGGATTTCGTATTCCAGCGCGCGGCGCACGCCGGAAAAACTGTTCATGTTCTTGATTTCAATCTTCGCGCCGAGTTCCTTCGTGCCGGCGGGACGCACGGACACGTTCACGTCGCAGCGCACCATTCCTTTTTCCATGTCGCAATCGCTCACGCCGCCGTAAATCAAAATGTCCTTGAGCGCGTTGAGGTATTCGCAGGCCATGTCCGCGCTCGTGATTTCCGGCTCGGAAACGATTTCCATCAGCGGCACCCCGGCGCGGTTGAAATCCACGCCGCTGTTGCGGTCGAAATGAAAACTTTTGCCGACGTCTTCTTCGAGGTGTGCGCGGGTGATGCGGACGCGGGATATTTTTCCGCCAAATTCAAATTCGACAAAGCCATTCGCCGTGCTCGGCTTGTCGTATTGCGTGAGCTGGTAATTTTTTGGCGCGTCGGGATAAAAATAACTTTTCCGGTCGAACTTGGCGAAGCGCGGGATTTCGCAGTTCAAAAGAAATCCAGTCAGCACCGTCAGGCGCAGCGCCTCGTCATTTGGCACGGGCAGCACGCCGGGCATTCCCAAACAAACCGGGCAGACGTTGGTGTTCGGCTCGTCGCCATACCGGTTGGCGCAACCGCACCACATCTTCGATTTCGTTTTGAGCTGGACGTGGGTTTCCAGCCCGATGACGGCTTCGTATTCCATTTTGGACGGGAAATTTAACCACAAATGGACGCAGATGCACACGGATTTTTCAAAGGGTCCCAGGATTTCTTTCCGCCATTCTCGACCGTCCAAACATACGTCCAAAGTTTGCCGCCCATTGGGGTCAAGTTGTTTGATTCTCGCCTCCAGTTTGCCAAAAAAATTCACTTGCGGAGCAGGTTTCATTCAGTGCCGGGTTGATCAAAGCTCGGAACGAATAAAATTTCAAACGCCTGAAACGAAAAAAGGCAAACGGAGCAATCCGTTCGCCTTTAGTATTTCGAGATTTGAATTCGATTAATACCGGTAGTGTTCCGACTTGTAAGGGCCTTCGACCGGCACGCCGAGGTAATCAGCCTGCGCTTTGGTGAGTTTGGTCAGTTTCACGCCGATTTTTTCGAGGTGCAGGCGGGCAACTTCTTCGTCGAGTTTCTTGGGCAGGCGATAGACGCCGATTTTCGCGGTGTCCTTGTTCTTCCACAAGTCCAATTGCGCGAGGACTTGATTCGTAAAACTGTTCGACATGACAAAACTCGGATGGCCGGTGGCGCAGCCGAGATTCACCAGGCGGCCTTCGGCGAGCATATAAATGCTGTTGCCACCCGCAAAAGTATATTTGTCCACCTGCGGCTTGATGGTGAGCTTCTTCACGCCCTTGGCGGTGTTGAGGCGATCCACTTGAATCTCGTTGTCGAAGTGGCCGATGTTGCAGACGATGGCCTGGTCCTTCATCTTCGCCATGTGCTCCAGCGTGATGATGTCTTTGTTTCCGGTGGTCGTGACGTAAAGGTCGGCGGTGCCGAGCGTGTCTTCGATGGTCGTGACTTCAAAACCTTCCATCGCGGCTTGCAGCGCGTTGATGGGATCAATTTCCGTGACGATGACGCGTGCGCCGAATCCGCGCAACGAATGCGCCGAGCCTTTGCCAACATCGCCGTAACCGCAGACGCAGGCGACTTTGCCGGCGACCATCACGTCGGTCGCGCGCTTGATGCCGTCCGCGAGCGATTCGCGGCAGCCGTAAAGATTGTCGAACTTCGATTTCGTCACCGAGTCGTTGACGTTGATCGCGGGCACAAGAAGTTTTCCTTGCTCGAGCATTTGATACAAACGATGAACGCCCGTGGTCGTTTCTTCGGAAACGCCTTTCCAGTCCGCCACGACGGAGTGCCAGAAACCGGGACGTTCCTTCGCAACGCGCTTCAAAAGATTTTTGATGACGGCAATTTCGTGGTTGTCGCTGGGCGAATTGACCCAGTCGCTGCCGTTTTCAAGTTCGTAGCCTTTGTGGATCAAAAGCGTCGCGTCGCCGCCGTCGTCCACAATAAGTTGCGGGCCTTTATTTCCGGGATGCGTGAGCGCGCGGAGCGTCAAATCCCAGTATTCTTCGAGCGTCTCGCCCTTGTGCGCGAAAACCGGAATGCCGACAGCGGCAATCGCGGCGGCAGCGTGGTCTTGCGTCGAGAAAATGTTGCAGCTCGCCCAGCGCACGGACGCGCCGAGTTCGACGAGCGTCTCGATGAGGATCGCCGTCTCGATGGTCATGTGCAACGAACCGGTGATGCGCACGCCCTTGAGCGGCTTGGTCGCGCCATATTTTTTGCGGATGGACATCAGGCCGGGCATTTCGTGCTCGGAGACCTGGATCGTCTTGCGTCCCCACTCGGCGAGCGAAAGGTCGCGAACGGCGAAATCATGTTTGGCCGTGCCGTTGCCATTTTTGATGACGGCGGCTTTTGTCAATTTGGCTCGTGACGGAGAAAGTTTGATTGCTGGCATAGTTGATTGAGTGTTGAAGGTTAATTCAGATTCAAGGCGCGTTTGAGATCCTTGACCTTGTCGGCCTTTTCCCAAGTGATGTCGGGATCGTTCTTGCCGAAGTGTCCGTAGTTGGTGGTCTTGGAATAAATCGGGCGGAGCAGGTTCAACTGCTTGATGATGTTCGCCGGTTTGAAGCTGAACACTTCGCGCACCGCATTTTCAATCTGCGTGTCGGTGATGCCGTCAATCGCCGTGCCAAACGTGTTGATGCAAACGCTCACCGGTTCGGGATAACCGATGGCATAGGCAAATTGAATTTCCGCGCTCGTGGCGATGCCCGCCGCGACGATGTTTTTTGCGACCCAACGGCCCATGTAGGCCGCACTGCGATCCACCTTGCTGGGATCCTTGCCGGAGAACGCGCCGCCGCCGTGCCGGCCCATGCCGCCGTAGCTGTCCACGATAATTTTGCGTCCGGTCAAACCCGTGTCGCCCTGCGGTCCTCCAACCACGAAGCGGCCGGTCGGGTTGATGAGAAACTGCGTCTTCTTCGTGAGCAGATGCTTCGGCAAAACTTTCCTGACGATGTTCTCGATGCAAAAATCCTTGATCGTCTTGTGCTTCACGTCAGCGCTGTGCTGTGTGGAAATGACGACGTTGGTGATTTCCACAGGCTGGTCGTTGACATACCTCACCGAAACCTGCGATTTCGCGTCGGGGCGGAGCCACTTCACTTTTCCGGTTTTGCGGATGCGCGTGAGTTCCGCGCCCAACTGGTGCGCGAACATGATCGGCGCGGGCATCAGCTCCGGCGTCTCGTTGCACGCGTAACCAAACATCAAACCCTGGTCGCCCGCGCCCTGTTCGTCGGTTTCCTTGCCTTCCGCCTCGCGCACGTCCACGCCCTGCGCGATGTCCGGCGACTGCGACGTGATGGCGTTCATGATCAAAACCTTGTCGGCATGAAACACGTCGTCATCATGCACGTAGCCGATTTCCCGGATGGCGTCGCGGGCGATCTGGTTGAAATCAAGCTTGGCCTTCGTCGTGATTTCGCCGCCGACGACAACGAGGTTCGACTTGGCGTAAGTTTCGCAGGCAACGCGGCTGAACTTGTCCTGCGCCAGGCAGGCGTCCAGCACGGCATCGGAAATGGTGTCGCACACTTTGTCCGGGTGGCCCTCGCCGACGGACTCGGATGAGAAGATGAAGTTTTTGCTCATGGAATTAATGGTTAATCTTTATCAACAACATATTGACGTATCAGGATTTGATGATATAAAAAATTCAGCGAACGTCAAATGTTTTTCCGGAAAAAATTCGGCGTTCAAAAAACCGTGTCCGCCATATTAAAATCACTGCGCGCCTTGTCAGACTCCACGCGCCTGCGAATTGTCGCGCTGCTGGAGCGCGACGAGCTTTCCGTGAACGAGCTTCAGGAAATCACGCGGCTCGGCCAGTCGCGCATTTCGACACATCTCGGTTTGTTGCAGGACGCCGGGCTGGTGCAATCGCGGCGCGATGGCAAGCGGACGTATTACAAGCTAAATCCGCACACCAACGGCGCGGCCGGTGAATTTATCCAGCTTGCGATTCGCGGCGCGAAGGAATTGCCCGAACATTCGCACGACCAGATCAATCTCAAGCGCGTCGTCGCGCGCCGCCGCGAACAGGCGCAGGTTTATTTCAACCAGATCGCCGGACGCTTCGACCGCGTTTATGGGCCGGGCCGCTCGTGGCAGGCGTTCGGACATTTGCTTTTAAGAATTTTGCCGCCGCTCGTCGTCGCCGATTTGGGCGCGGGCGAAGGTCTGTTGAGCGAGCTGCTCGCGCGCCGCGCAAAAAAAGTCATCGCCGTGGACAATTCGGAAAAAATCGTCGCGTTCGGCGCGGCCAAGGCGAAGAAAAACGGCCTGAAAAATCTGGAGTTCCGTCTCGGCAACCTGCAAAATCCGCCGATTGACGCGAACAGCGTTGACCTCGTGATCTTGAGTCAGGCGTTGCATCACGCCGAGATTCCGGCGGACGCCATCGCCGCCGCGCACAAAATTCTAAAACCGCGCGGGCAAATTTTGCTGCTCGATTTGCTCAAGCACAATTTCGACAAGGCGCGCGAACTTTACGGCGACCGCTGGCTCGGTTTTGCCGAAAGCGATTTGCACCGCTGGCTCGAAGCCGCCGGATTCAAGAAAATCGAAATCAGCATCGTCGCCGCCGAGGAACAGCCGCCGCATTTTCAAACCATTTTGGCCGGCGCGGAAAAATAAAATTGCCGCGTGAAGAATTTTTAGCCACGGATGAAACATGGATTTTCCGTGACAATCATCGCTTGACTTCTCACCTCTCATAAATTCAAATCTTGTCGGAAACCGCATGAAAATTTCGAGTAAAATTTTCGCAACCGTGCAACCGCGCAATTCTTTTGCCGTCAACCGGAATAACTCCGGCAACTGCCCGCGCTCCTCCGGCACGAACCGGACTTTCTCCGTCAACTGCCGGAATTCCTCCGGCACGCGCCCGAATATCTCCGGCAACTACCGGAACCGTTCCGGCACACGCCGGAATTCCCCAGCGGTCTGCCCGAATGATTCCGGCACGCGCCGGAATTGCGCCGGAACCTGCCGGAGCTTCCCAGAAGTCTGCCGGAATCATTCCGGCACGCCTAAATCCTTCAAAAACCCTTGTATTTCTATGATTTCCAGCAGATTCACCTCCAAAACCACAACCACCAACCCCTAGTTATTATGGCAAAACGCGATGCAGTTCCCAAGACCCAAGACGGCTATGTCAAATGGCACGACACCCTCAAAGCGGGTGTCTCTGCCACGACTCCCGGCGCAACGGCGCAGGATATGCGATGCTCACGGCGGACAACACCGACCTCCACGCCAAAATGACGGCGGCGACCAATGCCGACAACGCCAGCAAAGCCGCCCACAATGCCTTGAATGTTTCCATTGGCAGCAGCCAGAAGAATGCCCGCGCCCTCGCGCAACGCATCAAGAAAAGCACCACTTACACCACGGCCATTGGCGACACCCTTGGCATTGAAGGCCCGCAAGATTCAGTGGACATGAGCCAGCAAAAACCGACGCTTGAGGCCAGCCCCGAAATTGGCGGCGTGGTGGAAATTGGCTTTAACAAGATGGATGCCGAAGGCGTTCACATTTACAGCATGAGAGACGGCGACGCGGGCTTTACTTTGCTCGCCAGCGAAACACATTCGCCTTATGTGGACAACCGCCCGCTGCTCACGGCGGGCAAACCCGAAACTCGCCAATACAAAGCCATGTTCTTTCTTGGCAAAAGCGAGATTGGTTTGGCAAGTGACGTTGTTCCCGCGACGGCTGCGCCGTGAATTACGGACAGCCGTATTTATGAAAATTCATATTTTGCTTTTCGGCATCATAATTGCATCGTTGCCGTTTATGACAGGATGCGCTGCCATGACTGACCCGTCGGTTTGGGCTGCAATGGCTCAAGCTAGACAGAACAATCCGCAGCCAAATTATTCCCAGCCACAGGTTACGCCTAACGCCTATGGCTTGGGAGTCAACGCCGACCAGTATGGACGGCCAAGCACCTATCAGTTACAAAATGGACAGCAACTCGACCCGATATTCAACCAAGGTGTGAAGCAAAACGTATATGGGCCGGGCGTTGGTCAAGACCAGTTTGGGAGGCCAGTCTATAACTCACCGCCTTAAACTGCCATGTTCAACCTCTTCAAGCGCGATCCGGTTCGAGAAAAGCTGAAGATACCGACTTTCCTCTATTGGGTGACTTTGACGGGTGCTTCTAACGCCTGTAACATACTCAACGGCGCAGGCCTCCAAGGAAAGTTCAGCAGGGAGGATATATTTGCGGAAGTTTGCGCCATGCACATGAAGACCGTGATCGCCACGATGAGTCGGATGGAGGGTTTTATTGGCTTTATTGATGAAAGGTTCGATAAGGGTGCTCAGTTCTTGTTTGAAAACGTCCCCGGAGTATTGAAAAGGATGAAGGATGCAAAGGCGATAAGCCGCTTGAAGTCCGAAGGTTTCACTCTCACTGACTTGGCATTGATGGAACAACTTCTAATCGCTGAAAAGACATTCGATTTAGCCTCTTATTATTATACGGGCATAGAGCTTAATGTTAGCGATGAGGACATCTTGGATTACGGCAGGAAATATAATCCAAAATTACTCGCCCTCAGTAATGAACAACGATCTAACTCGGTATTCGCCTACATTGTTCGTTGCGTGAGACTATCCCATCTGGAGGAAATTCCGAATAAGGAGTTCAGGACTCCCTTCCTCACACGGTTCAATGATACACTAATGCAGCACACCTTGGAAATGGAGCAAAACGTAGAGAAGCTAATGCCGAAGGAATGACACGTTATGCCGAAGAAGCAACCAATTCCTGATAAAATTCTCGAATCGTTTTTCAATGATATAGATTCAGTGAAACATAAACCACGATTTCAAATTATCGTCACTGGGGGATATTTGGAATTGTTAGTGAACACCTTAATTGAACATAAATGTAAAAGTAACGGTTCAAAAAAGCTCAACTATGCTAACAAATTGGTTTTACTGCATGAAATGGAAATAATTTCAGAGGAAGAATTTGAAACCCTTAACGCCTTTAGAGAATTGAGAAATGAAGCGGCGCACGTCGCACAATTTACGCTCACGGCAGAAATGATTGCTCCATTTGAGGATAGTTTCAAACGTAATAAGTCAGAACGACTTTTTGGTATAGAAAACTTCCAACGAATATGTCACCTAACTTTAGGCGAATTTTGGAATGCTCACACAGCAGTATTTCACCCTTATTTTAATCCTAAACAAATTGAGGAAGCGGAACTGGACAGGGCAGAAACGAAAAGGCAAAAGTTAATTTTTGATTCATTGCAATAATAAAAGTAAAAGGGTTAAGTCCCAGGCATTGAAAAATTCATCCGCGCCGAGTTGTTGCCTTAATTTTCGTTCGTGTTCAATCCGTGTTTCATCCGTGGCTAAAAATTTTCAACCCACAATTAAGTTCACCATTTTCTTCGGCACGACGATGATTTTCTTGATCGTTTTGCCTTCGATGAACGGTTTCACTTTCTCAGAATTTTTCGCCGCCGTTTCCAAATCCGCCTGCGTCGCGTTCACGGAAACTTTGATGACGTCGCGCAGCTTGCCGTTCACCTGCACGGGAATTTCAATCTCGCTCTCGACGAGCAACGCCGCGTCAAACTTCGGCCACGGCGCGTAGGCGAGCGATGGCGCGGTTTGCCCGAACGTGGAATGCAACCGCGCCCACAATTCTTCCGCGAGGTGCGGCGCGAAGGGCGCGAGCAGTTGCAGAAAAATTTTCATCAGAGCGAGCGGTTTGGTCTGCCACGTCATCGCTTCGTTGATGAAAACCATCATCGCTGAAATAGCCGTGTTGAAGCGAAGGCCGTCCAAATCTTCCGTGACTTTTTTGATGCACGCGTGCATCGCCTTGAGTTGCGCGGGCGTGGCGGCGATGTCCATAATTCCACCGTCGAGCAATATCAACTCCAGCAATTCTCCGTGCCTCTGTGTCGCTGTGGCCAAGGTTTCGGCCTGTTCAAAAGCGGTTTCCGATTTTTCATCCACGAACAAACGCCAGACGCGGCCGAGGAAACGATACACGCCTTCGACGCCTTTGGTGTTCCACGGCTTCACCATTTCGAGCGGGCCCATGAACATTTCGTAAAGGCGCAGTGCATCCGTGCCGACTTCCGCCACCGGCACGTCCACGGGAATCACGTTGCCGCGCGACTTCGACATTTTCTGGTTGTCCTCGCCCAGCACCATGCCTTGATTGACCAGTTTGAAAAATGGCTCCGGCGTCGAGACATAACCGAGGTCGAACAAAACCTTGTGCCAGAAACGCGCGTAAAGCAGATGCAACACGGCGTGTTCCGTGCCGCCGACGTATAAATCAACTCCTGGCGTCGTTGATTTGAGTCCAATGTCCAATGTCTCAAGTCCAACGTCAGGTTTTGGACTTTGGACTTTGGACTTCGGACTATCCGCGCCCATCCAATAATTTTCCACGTCCTTGCCGACGAACGCGGAATTATTTTTTGCGTCGAGGTAACGCAGATAATACCAGCACGAGCCGGCCCATTGCGGCATGGTGTTCGTTTCGCGCACGGAGCCGTCGGGCAAATTCACCCAATCTTTGGCGCGGGCGAGCGGCGGTTCGCCGGTGGCGGTGGGTTTGTAATCTTCGAGCGTCGGCGGCAACAACGGCAACGAATTTTCCGGCAACGCTTCGTGATAGGACTGACCGTCCGGGCCAACTTTCCAAACGATCGGAAACGGCTCGCCCCAGTAACGCTGACGGCTGAACAGCCAGTCGCGCAGTTTGTAATTGATGGTTTTCTTGCCGAGATTTTTTTCTTCGAGCCACGCGGTGATTTTCTGTTTGGCTTCAGCGGTGGGAAGATCATTCAGTGACACTTCAGAGTTTGCAGAGTTCCAAGCGACTCCTTCTCCGACGAAACATTCAGTCTCCGAAGTAAATACGAATACTTCTTCCCCATTTATGACGACTGTTCTTTCGCCGCGCTTCAGTTTTGAAAAGTCATCGTATCCAAAAGTTGAATTGATGGCTAATGAAGGAAATGGCTTGAGAGAGCCAACCACAGATTTAATTTGTAATTTGAATTTTTTTGCGAACTCAAAATCACGTTCGTCATGTGCTGGCACGGCCATGATTGCGCCAGTTCCGTAACTCGCCAAAACGTAGTCAGCAATCCATATTGGAATTTTTTCGTCGGTGACGGGATTAACGGCAAACGCGCCGGTGAATACTCCAGTTTTTTCTTTAGCAAGGTCAGTTCGTTGAAGGTCGGATTTTTTTGCAACTTCTGTTTTGTAAGCTTGAACTGCTGCGCGTTGCTCGTCAGTTGTTAATTCATTAACAAAAGGATGCTCTGGAGCAAGAACCACGTAAGTTGCACCAAATAAAGTATCGGGACGAGTTGTAAAAACCCAAATCGAATCCGCTTTTCGTTCGCTTGATGACTGAATAAAAGCATCAATTTCTTCAAGGTTGATTATATCGGAGTCAGACTCGATTGAATTTTTGGGAGATTCTTTGACTGATTTTGTGCGGCCTTCCAAAGAAAAACAAACATAAGCTCCTTCGCTTTTTCCAATCCAATTGCGTTGCATTTCCTTGAGTGAATCACTCCAATCAATCGTGTCCAAATCCGTGAGAAGTTTTTCAGCATAAGCAGTGATGCGAAGCATCCATTGACGCATCAATTTACGGACGACAGGAAATCCACCAACTTCACTTTTGCCATCAATGACTTCTTCATTTGCCAAGACAGTTCCAAGTTCTTCACACCACCAAACCGGAGCTTCTTTGACATAAGCAAGACGTTTTCCATCACGAAAATTTCGACGACTTAATTCAAGATTTTTGAGTTCGGTTTTATCGGAAGTTAAAAATGGCAAACGCAATCCAGCCGGATATTTCAAATTTTCAATCGGTTCAGCTTTATTCGTTTTCGGATTGAACCATGAGTTGTAGAACTTGAGGAAAATCCATTGCGTCCACTGGAAATAATCGGGGTCGGTCGTGGCGAGTTCGCGCGACCAGTCGTAGCTGAAGCCGAGCGATTGGATCTGGCGCTTGAACGTGGCGATGTTTTCCTCGGTCGTCTGGCGCGGATGCTGGCCGGTCTTGACGGCGTATTGCTCGGCGGGCAATCCGAACGCGTCCCAGCCCATCGGATGCAGCACGTTGAAACCTTGCGCGCGTTTGTAGCGGGCGAGGATGTCCGTGGCCGTGTAACCTTCGGGATGCCCGACGTGCAAGCCCGCGCCGCTCGGATACGGAAACATGTCGAGGATGTAAAACTTCGGCGGCAACTGCGCCGCGGAAATTTTGCCGGAAAGTTTGTGGCGTTGTGCGAACGGATGATTCGCCGGAATTTCCTCGCCCGGATTGAACGCGCGGAAACTTTGCGATTCGTCCCAAACTTTTTGCCATTTGGGTTCGATCAGATGAAACGGATATTGTCTGCGGCTGCTCGACATAGAAAGAGAAGTCTAAAGTCCAAAGCCCAAAGTCTAAAGTCCAAAGTCATGCGAAATTGAACGGCTTGACTTGAAAATCAGCCGCAGGCCTTCGAGCGTCAAATCTTGTCTGACGGCGGAAATTTCCGGCAGCTTTGCGGCGATCAATTTTGCGTAGCCTCCTGTAGCCACAACGGGAAGATTTTCCGCCCGCAATTCGCGCCTTAATTCACCGATCAATTCCCGGACCAAACCACGATAGCCATGCACCGCGCCGATCAGCATCGCTTCTTCCGTGCTTTTGCCGACGACATTTTTTGTCTCGCGAATTTTGATTTTGGGCAGCAGCGCCGTTTTCTCGTGCAAATAATCGGTCATCGCCGCCAGCCCCGGCGCGATGATGCCGCCGATATAATTTCCTTTGCCGTTCACGACGTCAAACGTCACCGCCGTCCCGAAATCAACAACCACCACTGGAGCGCCGAAATAAAATTTCGCCGCGACCGCATTCGCCAGGCGGTCTGCGCCGATTGAATTGGGTTTCGGATAATCAACGCCAACGCCGCGGATGGTTTTCGGATTGAGTTCAAGTGTTTCCAATTTCCAAATCGTGCGGACAGTTTTTTGCACGAGCGGCGTCGCGCGCGGGACAACGCTGCACAAAATCGCGCCGATAATTTTAGTTTTGCCGGCAAATTTTTTTGCGAGCGTCTTCGCATCGCCGCCAAACCATTCGCGCGTCGGCACATTTGTTTGCTTCAGCACGCGCCGTCCGTCCGCCAGCCCGACGTGCGTGTGCGTGTTGCCGATGTCGAAAAGTAAAATCATTTTTCCAAAGTCACGTCGCCGCCGGTGATGCGTTCCAAATGGCCGTGCTCCGTGCGCAGCAGCAACGCGCCGTCGTCGTCCAGCGATTCCGCGCGGCCGCGAATTTTGCGGCCACCAATTTGCACCGTCACGTTTTTGCCGATGGTCACGCAATTTTCTTCCCATTCGTCGGCAACCGCCGTGAATTTTCCGCCGCAAATCCGCATATAATCAAAATCCAGTTCTCTCAAAATCGCAGCCGCCAGTTCCGGGCGGGAAATCGTTTCGCCAGCTTCAATTTTCAACGAAGTCGCGGTCTTGCACAATTCCGACAGAAATTCGTCCGCATCCTGGTTCACGTCCACGCCGATGCCGAGGATGACGTAACGGACTTTGTCCGGTTCCGCGCTCAATTCCGTCAGGATGCCCGCGACTTTTTTTCCGCCGATCAAAATGTCGTTCGGCCATTTGATTTCCGGCTGCAAATTTGTTTCCAAAAAAATCGCGCGGCGCAAAGCTGTGGCCGAGGCAACGGTCAATTGCGTCGTTTCCTGCGGACGCAAATCCGGGCGCAGCAAAATGGAAAACCAAAGGCCTTTGTGCGCGAGCGAAATCCATTTTCGTCCCAACCGCCCGCGCCCGCGTGTTTGCGATTCGGAAAAAACCACGACGCCTTCCTTCACGCCGTCGCGCGCGAGTTTTTCAATCACGTCGTTCGTCGAAGTCGTCTGCTTGAAAACATGGATGTCGCGCCCGATGACTTTTGTTTTGCCCAGATGCGCGAGCAAATCATCCGCGAGCAATGCGTCCGGCTCGCCGACAATTCGATAACCGAAATGCGGACTGGCCGAAATGTCAAAACCGGCACGTCGCAATTCCTCGATGCGCGACCAGATGGCCGCTCGACTGATCTTCAATTGCTCCGCAAGCTCCGTGCCCGAAACGCCGTCAGGATTCGCGCGCAACGCGGAAAGAATTTTTGCATCAGTTGTCACAATTTTTTAGCCACAGATAAACACAGATGGACACAGATAAGAATTTGTTTCGGAAATCTGTGTTTCATCTGTGCCCATCTGTGGCTCAAGTTAGTTTTCAAAATCCAAACCGATGTCCACCGCCCGCGACGAATGCGTGAGCGCGCCGACGGAAATATAATCCACGCCGGTTTCGGCAATCGCGCGGACGGTTTTCAGATTCACGCCGCCGCTGGCTTCGGTTAGCGCGCGGCCATTCACGATTTTCACGGCCCGCCGCAATTGCGCGGCTGTCATGTTATCGAGCACGATGATGTCAGCTCCGGCGTCGGCGGCTTGCGCAACTTGTTCCAGCGTGTCCGCTTCGACTTCCACCTTCAGCTCCGGAAATTTTTTGCGGGCGCGCACGACGGCGGCGGCGATGGCGTTTGGCGTTTCATTTTTCAGCGTGGCGAGGTGATTGTCCTTGATCAAAATCATGTCGAACAAACCGAAACGATGATTTTTCCCGCCGCCGCAGGCGACGGCGTATTTTTCAAACCGCCGCCAGCCGGGCGTCGTTTTGCGCGTGTCGAGAATTTGAGCGCGGGCTCCTTTGATGGCTTCAACAAATTGCGAAGTCAAAGTGGCGACGCCGGAAAGCCGCTGGACAAAATTCAGCGCGACGCGCTCGGCAGTCAAAATCGCGCGCGCCGGGCCGGAAATTTTCAGCAGGATTTTTCCGGCGGCAATCCGTTGTCCGTCGCGCGCAATTTTCTCCATTTTGATTTTTGATGAGAGTTCGCGAAACGCCGCTTCCGCAAATCCAATGCCCGCGACGACGAGCGGTTCGCGCGCGCGCATGACGGCTTGGGCCGGCGCGTTTGCGGGAACGGTTGCCAGCGTCGTCGCGTCGCCGCCGCCGATGTCCTCGGCGAGCGCGAGGCGGACGGAAGCGCGGATTTCTGCGGCGGACAATTTCACGCCGTCAAAGTGAAGGTAAATTGAAAAGGGGAAAAGGAAAAACGGACGATTGGAAAAAACGCGGAAAATTATAATGGCCTAAAACGCGGCTTTGGTTTAGAACGGCGGCGTGCATAACCCGATGTCATTCTTCATTCCGGCGTTTATTCTCATCGCCATAATCGGCGCCATTTACAGCGCGATTGCCGCGCGCAAGCGACGTGAAGGACTTTTTGAATTGGCGCAGCGGCTGAATCTGAATTTTGACGCAGGCAAAGACGAGGAAATTCCCGAACGCTTTGGCTTTCTCAAACAGTTCGACGAAGGCCACGACCGTTATGCGGCCAATGTCATTTCCGGGAATTATCAACAAAATGAAATTCTCGCGTTCGATTATCATTACACGACCGGCTCCGGCAAAAACCGGCAGGATCATAATTTAAGTTTTGTTATTCTGGTCGTGCGAGGAAGCCAATTCCCGCAACTGACCATCCATCGCGAAGGATTTTTCGACCGGGTGGCCGAGACGTTTGGATTGCAAGACATCAAATTCGAGTCGGCTGAATTTTCAAAGGCATTTTGCGTGCGCTCGCCGGACAAAAAATTCGCCTACGACGTCTGCAATGCAAGGATGATGGAATATCTCCTCGCCAACCGCGACTTGAGCGTTGAAATCGAAAACGAAGTGATCGCGCTCGCGTTCAATTCCCGCATTTCAGCCGATCAATTTGAACTCAACCTCCAACGATTGATTGAAATCCGCTCGCGGTTGCCGGATTATCTTTTCACAAACACATGACTGCCATTCTCATCGCCATTTTTGTCATCGTCGGATTGCCCGTCATTTATCTGCTCGCGCAATACAACGCGCTCGTCGCGTTGAAAAATTACATCCGCGAATCGTGGAGCGACGTGGACGTGGAATTGAAACGCCGCTATGACCTCATTCCGAACCTCGTCGCGACGGTGAAAGGTTACGCGACGCACGAATGCGAAGTTTTTGAGCGCGTCACGGAATTGCGGAATCGTTGCGCGGCGAACAACGGCGCGGTGGCCGACCAGTCCCGCGATGAAACCGAACTTGTCGGCGCGTTGAAACAATTGCTCGTGGTCGTGGAAAATTATCCGCAACTCAAGGCCGACCAGAATTATCTCCAATTGCAGAAGGAACTGGTCAACACCGAAGACCGCATCCAGGCCGCGCGCCGGTTTTACAACGGCAACGTCCGCGACTACCGGAACAAGTGCGAAACCTTTCCGAGCAACCTCGTGGCGAATATGTTCGGCTTCAAATCCGAGGGCGATTTTTTCAGCGTGCCGCCGTCCGTCCGCGACGTGCCGAACGTGGATTTTACAACGACATAACTGCTCGAATTTTCCAAATGCACCACGTTTTCCACTGTGTCCCGCAAGCAAGATTTTATGTGGATTTTAACCCGCATTCTGCGACACTTCACTTTCGATATGACTCCGCTCGTTAAACTGTTGCTCGAAGAAACCGGCCTTTCGACCGCGCAGATGGCGCAGATCCTCAAGCTGTCCGAAGCCGATTTGAATGCTCAACTCGACACGTTGAAAAAAGCAGGCGTGCTGCTGGGTTTCCGGCCCGTTCTGAATCTCGCCGAGGAAGACTCCGGCGTCGTCCGCGCTGTCATCGAGGTGCGGATCACGCCCGAGCGCGGCGGCGGCTTCAACCGCCTGGCCGAGCGCATCAGCAAGTTCGACGAGGTGGAATCCTGCTACCTCATGTCCGGCGGCTACGACCTGCTGGTGTTCGTCAACGGCGCGAGCCTGCAAAAGGTCGCGGCGTTCGTCTCGGAAAAACTCTCCACCATCGAAGGCGTGCTCTCCACAGCCACGCATTTCATGCTGCGCTCCTACAAGGAACACGGCTTCCTGCTCGGCGGCAAAGTCGAGGAAACGGAACGGCTCAAGGTCGCGCCGTGAACCATGCATATCATCACGCGTAAACGACTGAATGAATTTGCCGGAAAGCACCCGACAACAACAACCGGATTGGTGCATTGGTATCGGGTGTTGAAGCGGAATAATCCGGCAAATTTTGTTGAACTGCGACGAGTGTTTCCGCACGCAGACCAAGTTGGCGGGCTGACGGTTTTCAATATCGGCGGCAACAAAGCTCGCCTGATTGCAGCGATTCATTATAATCGCCGGAAAGTGTATATTCGCGCGGTGCTGACCCACGCCGAATACGACGCGGGCAAATGGAAAGAGAGAAAATAATATGTCAACCGCACAACTGAACAAAGCGTTCGCCGTCTGGCCGCAGGTCGAACCGGCCTTGCGCGTGCCGCACAATGACCGCGAATACCGCCAGTTGGTGAAGCAACTCGACCGGCTTGTGGATGAAGTCGGCGAGAACGAAGACCATCCGCTGGCCTCGCTGATGGAAATTCTCGGCGTGCTCATCGAAAAATACGAGGACGAAAACGTCGCGGAACTGGCTTGAGAATTTATGGATCGCCAACTTTCCACCATCGAGGGCGTGCTCTCCACGGCCACGCATTTCATGCTGCGCTCCTACAAGGAACACGACTTCCTGCTCGGCGGCAAAGTCGAGGAAACGGAACGGCTCAAGGTCGCTCCGTGAAAAATTCCGCGATTCGTTAATTCGTCAAAAACGACGAATTAAGCCTTGACGCGTTAATTGTGACGTGTTAGTGTCGCCTCATGCAAACGACAATAATCAAAGTGGCTCTTTCAACCTCGACCTACGCGTTAATTGCCGAACGCGCGAAAGCTGAAGGTGTAGAACCCGCCCATTACTGTTCAATTCTGTTAACGGATTATTTTCTAAACGGCAGCAAAAACGTCCCCTCAAACTCCGCCGCAAAGAAATACGTCCCTCCGATAAATGACATTGAAACGATTGACGTGCCACGCAAACTTCCAAGCACGATAGAACAAATTTTTTCAGTCTGTCATCATGTATGGCGGGAAAAAATGGAATTTGCCGACGCGCTCCGCAAAGTTGCGCAAAAATTCAAGGTTGGGGAGACGACCGTGCGTGATAAATGCACGAGGAGAATTTCGCTCCCGCATTCACAAATTGATACGGATAGATTCGTCCAAATGTTAAATCAGCCAAACAGCCTTCGAGATTACTTGTGCCACCGATTCCCGAAATTTTCTGGCCAGATTATCCAGCGCTTTGAATCTGTAACGCCTCCGAATTTCGAGGCAAACTAAAATAATGCAGCACGGGCGCAATCCAGCATCGGATGCAAGAAAGAGACATGTCGTCTCTCTGTTACAGGTTCGCTTGGGAATTTTGGAAAGAAAATTCTCCAATCGCCCTGATTGGTATTTGTCGGACGGCGACAACGTCGAAGTTTTTATTACGGATTCCAAGCCCCATTGTGAGCGTCGTCCTTGGTTTGATATGTCTGTTGCCGATATTAAGGCACTAGCCGGACATTCCTGTGGGTTCATTATTTTTGTTTTGGGATACAAAGACAATTTTCTAGTTATTCCGGCTAAGGATTTAATGGCACACCTTCCAGAATATCGTGACAACCAAACGCAAAACGGCAGATACCATCTAAACTTGAACAAAAAAAGAACTGAATTTGAGCAGTTTCCGGGCTGGAGTCTTTATCCCTATGCCGACAAACTTGAATTAATTCCAAACGGCATCTCGTGAGCACACGGTCACAAAATGAAAAGAAGTTCGGCCAGTGGGATGAGTTGCCCAGTGGTGGGCGGCGTTATCGGCTCGATGTGCCGGGTAAGCTGGGCTGGCTGGCGCATTATTTGAAGGATGTGGACGCGAACGAAACAACGGTGCGTTTCTGGCAAGAAATTTACGACGACCGGGGAAAACTGGTCGAGACGCACGAGAAATTCCCTGTGGATAAAGGCCATCGCAAAGTGTAATCTGCAACCATGACGATCACGAAACAAACCGTCGCCGACAAGATTGCCGCGTATCTCCATCACGAGATTTCGCTGGCACAGTTGGTGGACTGGTCGGAGAACGCGTTTCTTGACGGCGAACTCGCCGAGCGCGATACCCAGACCGTTTCGTCTGTCATTGCCCGTCTCGGTGTCGCCGATGTGCGTGCGTTTGGTCTGGCGTGGGAAGATTGCGAAGAGTTGCTTCAGAAGCTCGGGTTTGCTCCACGGGTTGAGGTCGTCGCCGCCTGATTCATTTTCGTTCGTTCGTATATTGGTTTGCGAACGTCGTTCAAAATTTTTATCTTCCATCAATCAAATGGACCAGTCACGTTACATCGCTAGGCACGTCGTCAACCTGCCCAAGTCGGGCATCCGCGACTTTTTTGACATCGTCGCCAAGATGAAGGACGCCATCTCGCTCGGCGTCGGCGAACCGGATTTCGACACGCCCTGGCACATCCGCGAGACCGGCATCTACGCGCTCGAAAAGGGCAGGACGCATTACACGTCCAACCTCGGCCTCATCGAACTGCGCCGCGCCATCAACAAATACGTCGAGAAAAATTACGCTGTCAGCTACGCGCCGGAAAATGAAGTCATCATCACCGTCGGTGTCAGCGAGGCGCTCGACCTCGCCTGCCGCGCGCTCATCAATCCCGGCGACAAGGTGATGTATCATCAGCCGTGCTACGTCAGCTATTCGCCGAGCATCACGCTCGCCCACGGCATCGCCGTGCCCGTGCCGACGTTCGCAAAAGATAATTTTGCGTTGACGGTGGACGCGTTGCGCGCCGCGTGGCAGCCGGGCTGCAAAATTTTAATGTTGAATTTGCCATGCAATCCCACCGGTGGCACCTGCGACCACGCGCAGATCGAAGCGATTGCAAAATTCGCCGTGGAAAAAGATTTGATCGTGTTGAGCGACGAAATCTATTCCGAGCTGACGTTCGAGGGCGTGCATACGAGCATCGCCAGCTTGCCCGGCATGAAGGAGCGCACGATTTTTCTGCACGGATTTTCCAAGGCGTTCGCGATGACCGGCTGGCGTATTGGCTACGCTTGCGGCCCGGCGACGCTCATCGAGGCGATGATGAAAGTGCATCAATACTCCATGCTCTGCGCGTCCATCATCGCGCAGGAAGCGGCCATCGAAGCACTCGTGCGCGGCGAGGACGCGATGGAAAAAATGCGCGACCAGTATCATCGCCGCCGCGATTTTATCGTGCGCCGGTTCAATGAAATCGGCTTGAAATGCCACTTGCCGCGCGGTTCGTTCTACGCGTTTCCCGATGTTTCAAAATGTGAGATGAACGAAAAGGATTTTGCCATTGGTTTGTTGCAAACGGAAAAAGTGGCGATTGTTCCCGGTTCTGCCTTTGGCGAAAACGGCAAAGGTTTTTGCCGCGCGTGCTTCGCGACCAGTTACGAGCAACTCATCGAAGCGAGCAACCGCATTGAGCGGCACGTGCAGAATTTAAAAAAGCGGGAGCCGAGGTAACGAGGCTCAAATTTTCGATTTTATAAATGAGCCTCCTCACGTCGGCTCCTGCAATTTTTAGCTTAACAACTTCTCAAATCGTGCAGCAGCCGTATCCCATTGCGCGGCGTCCTGCGGGGTGAAAGTTTTCAGTTCAAATGAATTGCGGACGACTTCGCGTGCGGCGGTAAGCGATGGCAAATGGCCGAGCGCGATGGCCTGAACGAGGATGTTTCCGAGCGCGGCACATTCAGTCGGCCCGGCAAGCACGGGAATTTTCAGGGCGTTGGCGGTGAATTGGTTGAGCAGCGCGTCCTTGCTGCCGCCGCCGACGATGTGCAGCCGCTCGATTTTTTTGCCGGTGAGCCGTTCGAGCCGGCGCAGCGTGGCACGATAGGACAGCGCGAGACTTTCGCAAATGCAGCGCATGAACTCGGCGCGATTTGCGGGAACGGGCTGGTTGGTTTCCAGGCAGAACCCGGCGATTTTATCCGGCATGTCGTCAGGGCTTAAAAAGCGCGGGTCGTCGGGATTGATGAGCGAGACAAACGGCGGCGCGGCGGCGGCCATTTGTTCGAGCGCGATGAAATCGTATTTTTTCCCTTCCTTCGCCCAATGGCGGCGACATTCCTGGACGATCCAGAGTCCGACGATGTTTTTGAGCAGGCGCACCGAACCGCCGAAACCGATCTCGTTCGTGAAGCCGAGCGAGCGCGCCTGGTCGTTGATGACGGGCTGCGGCCATTCGACGCCCATGAGCGACCATGTGCCGGAACTCAAATAGGCCCAGTTCCCGCCGCTCGCGGGGATGGCGGCGACCGCCGCGCCGGTGTCGTGCGAACAACTGGCGATGACTTCGATTTGCGGCAGGCCGACTTCCGCGGCGAGATTTTTTTTCATCGGGCCGAGCCTGGTGCCAGACGGGCAGATGGAGGCGAACATTTCCTCGCGCAGCCCGAGCGCGCCGAAAATTTTCTTCGACCACGCCTGCGTCTTCGGATTGTAAAGCTGCGTGGTGCTGGCGAGGGAGACTTCGTTGCGCGCGACGCCGGAGCAGAAAAAGTTGAAGGCGTTGCCGATGAGCAGCAATTGCTTGGCGCGGGCGAGGCGCTCTGGCGGTTCGGCGGCGAGCTGGTAAATGGTGTTGAGCGCCATGAACTGGATGCCGGTCTCGGCGTAAATCGCCGGCCAGTCCACTTTTGCCCGGACATTTTCGACGCCGCTGGCCGTGCGCGCATCGCGATAGCACCAAACCGGCTGCATGATCGAGCCGCGCTGGTCGTAAAGCACATAGTCCACGCCCCACGAATCGGTGCTGATGCTGGCGATGGGCAGATTTCGCGCGGCGGCCTTCTTGAGACCGTTTTTCAATTCGTTGAACAACGCGTCAATGTTCCAGTGCAGCGCGCCGCTGGTCTTGACAGGGCCGGTGGGAAAGCGGTGCAGTTCTTCCAGCGAAATTTTCCCGTCGGCGAGCGTGCCGAGCATCAGGCGTCCGCTGTCCGCGCCGAGGTCGCAGGCGAGATAATGTGTGGCCATAATGAAATCCAGCGCAGTTTAAGGCAAGGGCGCGCCGTGTCAAAAATGTTCCCTGATTGAACATCCGGCGCAGATCGCCGTCAAAAAATTTGCTATCGCGCGCGGACGGCGTATTTTGAGGAGCATAAAATTTATGAGTTCTGAAAATCAACTGGACCAACTGAAGAAATTCACCGTCGTCGTCGCCGACAGCGGCGATTTCGCCACGCTCAAGCAGTTCGCGCCGCGCGACGCCACGACCAACCCGTCGCTCATCCTGAAGGCCACGGAAAAACCCGAATATGCCTTTCTCGTGGACAAGGCGGTTGCCGACGGCAAAAATTCCGGCGCGAGCGGCGAACAATTGGTTCACAGCGTCATGGACAACGTGCTGATTTTGTTCGGCTGCGAAATTCTGAAAATTTTGCCGGGCAGAGTTTCAACGGAAACCGACGCGAACCTGGCGTTTGACACCGAGGCGCTGCTCGCCAAGGCGCGGCGCTTCATCGAGCTTTATCAAAAGAACGGCGTCGGGCGCGAGCGCATCCTCATCAAGCTTGCCTCGACGTGGGAAGGCATCCGAGCGGCGGAAATTCTCCAGCGCGAAGGCATCAACTGCAACATGACGCTGCTTTTTTCGTTGCCGCAGGCCGTCGCGTGCGCCGAGGCGAAGGCGAAATTGATCTCGCCATTCGTCGGCAGAATCATGGACTGGTATAAGGCGAAGGAAAAAAAAGATTTTGCCCCAGCCGAAGACCCCGGCGTGATTTCGGTGAAGGAAATTTATTCCTACTACAAAAAATTCGGCCACGCGACGGAGGTGATGGGCGCGAGCTTCCGCAACGTCGGCGAAATTCAGGAACTGGCCGGCTGCGATTTGCTGACCATCAGCCCGCAACTGCTCGGCGAATTGCAAAAAAATTCTGCGCCGCTGGAGCGCAAGTTAAGCCCGGAAATCGCGCGCGAAAGCAAAATTGAAAAACTGCCGCTGGACGAAAAAAAATTCCGCTGGCTGCTCAACGAAAACGCGATGGCGACGGAAAAAACTTCCGAGGGCATCCGTCTTTTCAATGCGGACGCGGTGAAGCTGGCGCGGTTCATCGCGGCGAAGCTTTAACTCTTCGACTTGCGGTTTTGATTCTGGCAGCATTGATTTATGGACACAGACGAGCGCGAAATTTTCCAGTTTCTAAAAAGCTGGGGCGCCGACTATGTCAATGGGACGGAGATTTGCCGCCGCGCCGGTGGCAAGAGAAAATTCCACGAAGACCCGAATTGGGCCAAGCCGATCTTGCTGCGCATGGAGGAGCGCGGCATCGTCGAAAGCGACTCGCAGGGACGTTTTCGCATCAAGCCGGTGCCCAGAAAGAAAAAGCACACGCAATGGGTCTCGCCCGACATCGCCAAAATCCTCGCGGAAAGCGGCGTCGTGCCTGATGGTGAGGACGGCGCACTCGCCCCGGACGATTTTTACGACGGATTGTAAAGCCCGCCGTGATCATCACCTTCGGCGGAGTGATCGGGCTGTCGTTGCTGCATTAAAAAATCCTCGTCATCCTCATTCTCTTCGACATAAATCGAGAATGACGAGAATGCCTTTATGAAAGACGAACTGCAAACCGCAGTTGAAACGCTCGGCATCCGAAAATTCCGGCGCCATATTTTTCTTTGCACGGATGCGACGGAGCCGAAATGCTGCCTGCGCGAAAAATCCCTGGAGTCGTGGGAATTTTTGAAGCGGCGGCTGAAGGAATTAGATTTGGTGGGCGCGGAGCCGCTGGTTTATCGGACGAAGGCGAACTGTCTGCGCGTGTGCGTGCGCGGGCCAGTGGCGGTGGTTTATCCCGAAGGCGTGTGGTATCACTCGTGCGCGCCGGAAGTTTTGGAACGCATCATCCAGGAGCATTTGATCGGCGGAAAAATCGTCGTGGAATTTGCGTTCGCAAAAAATCCGATGGAGTAATTATCAGCGGAAATCTTCCACGTCCAAACCGCTGCCTTCAACGATGCTTTTCAGGGTGCCGATGGGAATCGGTTTGCTGCCGTGCATCGCGACGATGACCTGCCGTCCGTTTTCATGCCGCCATTTCTGATGGCTGCCGGATTGCGAGACGAGGACAAATCCGTTTTTCCGCAAACTTCCTTCGCGTTGCAAATGGGAAATCTCCGGCTCACGCGACGGCAAGTTCCAGCAATTTTGCGCCTTTGTTCAGCTTGACGGGCGCGGGTTCAAACCAAAGTTCCAGGGCTTCTTTCGCGTTGGCGATGGCTTCGGCTTCCGTGTCGCCTGCGGAGGCGCAGCCGGGCAGTTCTGGAAACACGGCGGACCAGCGATTTGTTTCCGGGTCAAGTTCCACCAGCAGACGCAATTTCATGGAAGCAATGTAGCGAAATATTTTGTTGAAGCAAGCCGCGGCGGAAAAATCGTCGGGGAATTTGCGTTCGCAAAAAATCCGCCGGCTGAACGCCTGCGGGCAAATCAGGTCTAACCTCAAATGAAATTTGTCGCAATCGTCTTGGTGGCGGCCTTTGTTGCGTTTTTCCTGCAAAAGGCGGCCACGCAAACAGATTGGCAACCGTCAATGGCTTCGCCGCCGCCTATCATCATTTATACGAATCAAAATTTTCAACTCTCAAAAGCCAATCCCGCATTGCTTGCTGGCGCGCCGTCGGCACAACCGCTGAAACCGGGGATTTATCAAACATATCCTTACGCCATGACTCTCGTTGTGCCAAAGCCTTCAAATGATGATTGCAAAATAAAAGCACAGCCAGATGTTGATTCAAAAATGCCGGTCTTCCGTCCAAAATTTGAAGTTGTTCCAGAAACTTCTGCCGTGGAATAGCGGTTCGATTTTTTTCGCTCGACTTCTGTTTTGCCCGTGCGCAAAGTTCCGGCGGGTTCAGAAAGATTATGGCCAGGCTGCTCATCAAGACGGCGGGTTTGGAAAACCAGGTTCTTGAATTGCGCCTCGGCGTCAGCCGCGTCGGCCGCGACCGCGATTGCGAATTCCGCATTGACCACCCCACGGTTTCGTCCCTCCATTGCGAGCTGGCGCTGTCGGCTGACGGCATTTTCATCCGCGATTGCGATTCCACCAACGGCACGTTCGTCAACGGCAGTCCCGTCACGGAAGCGTGGCTGGTTGCCGGACAGGAAGTGCGGCTGGGCGAAGTGGAATTGCTGGTCGAAAACACCGGCGCCAACGTGGCGATCCCCAAATTCGAGCGCGAACGCCCGAAGCCGCCGGTCGTCCTGCCCGACGGAATGGTCGCCTGCTCGCGCCACGCGCAGACGCCGGCGACCTACAAATGCACGAACTGCCTCGACGTGATGTGCAACGAATGTGTCCAGGTCATGCGGCGCAAAGGCGGCCTGCCGCTTTTTCTCTGCCGCCTGTGCAGCCACAAAGCCGAGCGCATCGGGGCCGCGCGGCAGCCGAAAAAGAAAAAGGGGTTCGCCGGGTTTCTGGACACGGTCAAGCTCAAGTTCAGCCATCCGCGCGGGAAAACGGGTGAATAAAATAAATCAGCCCAGAAAATTCCGCGCCATTTTTTCCAGCGCCTCAATCCAGAGCGGATGCTCGTTCATGCACGGAATGCGGGTGAACTCCTTTCCATTCCCGGCCATGAACTGTTCGCAGCCGCGGATGCCGATTTCTTCAATCGTCTCCAGGCAGTCCGACACGAACGCCGGGCAGATGACGAGCATCCGCTTTTTGCCTTCCGTAGCGAGGCGCGGCAGCTCGTAATCCGTGTAAGGTTTCAGCCATGGGTCCTTGCCGAGCCGCGACTGGAATGACACCGACCATTTTCCCGCCGGGACGCCTGCTTTTTCAACAAACAACGCCGCTGTTTTGAAACATTGCGCGCGATAGCACGTCGCGAGCGCCGGACTGGGCGTCTCGCAGCAATTCGGCGTGGCAAGGCAATGACAGCCGGTCCGATCCGATTTTTTGATGTGCCGCTCCGGGATGCCATGAAAGCTGAACAGCAGATGCTCGTAATCCTTCTTCAAATAGTCCGCCGCGCTCGCCGCCAGCGCAGCGATATAATCCGGCTGGTCAAAATACGGCGGCTGCACAACGACTTTTATTTTCGGCGCAAGTTTCGCGACGACTTCCTGAACGCGAACAACGGCGGTTTCGTAGCTGGACATCGCGTAATGCGGAAACAGCGGGATGAGCAAAACTTCCGTCACCCCTTTTGCCGCCAGATTTTTCACGGCGGATTCGATGGACGGATTCTGGTAGCGCATCGCCAATTCCACCGGCGCATTGACGCGCTCCTGCAATTTTTTCTGAACGTGCCTGCTCGTGACGACGAGCGGCGAGCCTTCCTTCGTCCAGACTTTTTCGTAGGCGTGCGCGGACTCCTTTGGACGATTGATCAAAATCATCCCGACGATAAACCGCCGCGCCAGCCACGGCGCGTCAATCACGCGGCCGTCCATCAGAAATTCGTTCAGATACCGCCGCACGTCGCCGACGGAAGTGGAGTCCGGCGAACCAAGATTGACCAGCAGAATTGCCTTGCTCATAAAAATTCTGCCACAGATAAACACAGACAGACCCAGATTCAAAAACTCTTTTCGGATTTAGCTGCGTTTCATCTGTGAACATCTGTGGCTAAAAAAGTTTCCCAACGCGTTCGGCGATATTAACGCCCGAAACGATCGAATCGCCCAGCGAAACGCCGTCGCGGAAACTTCCGGCAAAAAACAAACCACGCGCCTTTGATTCAATTTCGTTGAGCAAGTCCTTGAACTTTCCGTAGCCGAGATTGTATTGCGGAATTGCGCGCGGCCAGAAATGGTGATGCGTGAAAACCGGCTGGCCGCGCACGCCCAGCAGCACGCGTAAATCGTCGCAGACCAGTTTCACCAGTTCGTCCTCCGGCAGCGCCGCCAGTTCCGGCTGCCGCTCGCCGCCGACGTAAATCGAAAGCAGAACGTGTCCGGCGGGCGCGCGGTTCGGAAACAGCGACGACGAAAAAATCGCGCCGAGAATTTTGAAGTCTTCGATTTTCGGGATCAACATCCCGAAACCCTCGCACGAATGAGCCACGTCTTCGCGGCGAAAACCCAGCACCACGCTCGCCACCGGCGGATAACGGATTTCTGCGAACGTGGAAAAGTTCAACGGCGTTTGCGTTTCGATTTTCAATTCCGCCAGTTTGAAAGCCGTGCCGCAATAAATCACGGCGTTGTGTTCAACTTCGCCATTCGCAGTTGAAACACGCCAGCCATCGCCCGTTTGCGCGAGCATTGTCACCGGCGAATTTAATTTCAACGAGTCGCCAAGCTGCGCCGCGATCGTGTCCGGCAAAACCTGCAAGCCTTCGTCGAATGAAAATTTCGGCGCCCGGTCGCGCGCCACTTCGCCGGATTGCTTGCGTTCGCGTGCGCCGCGAACCTGGCCTTTGATGAGCGAACCGTATTTGTCCTCCAGAGCCTTCAACCTCGGCAGCGCGTGCTGGACGGAAAGCCTGTGCGGATCGCCCGCGTAAATTCCGGCGACGAGCGCGTCCACCATGCGATCCAGAAATTCCCGGTTCAGCCGGCGCATTACAAATTCCGCGACGCTTTCTTCCCGCCCATCGCGGCGCGGCGGCACGAACGGCTCGCGAACCAGCGCAAACTTTGCCTTCGCACTCAACAGTTCCGACGTGAAAATGCCAAGCTGCGACGACGGCATGGCGACAGTCCTTCCGCCGCGCACAACGTAACGCGCCCCGGCTTTTGGATTAGAATTAAGTTTGCGCGTTTCCAATCCGGCGTCGCGGACGAGCTGCGCGATTTTCGGCGATGTTTCAAGAATCGTGTTCGGCCCGGACTCGGCGAGAAAGCCGTCGTTGCGGACGGACTGAATCACGCCGCCCGCCCGCCCGCCCGCCTCATAAACCGTGACCGGCACGCCCTTGCGTTTCAGATAAAACGCGGCGGTCAACCCCGTAATGCCAGCGCCGATGATTGCGACGGATTTCATTCAATTCGGAAAAATTAAACCATGCCGTCGCATTGTCCAGAAAGCTTCCATTTCCACATCTTGGCTGTATGCTCGTCATCAACAACGGCGCGGACGGCGGCGAAACCGTGCCGCACCTGCACATCCACATTCTCGGCGGACGCCCCATGGCCTGGCCACCGGGTTGAATTCGCGCTGGACAGGAATTTTTTTGGACGCGAAGATAGTCGAATTAAGATTTAAGTGGATTTATGAATGAATCGTCTCAAATTCCGCCGATTATTGAACAATGCAATTTGCATAAGAAATCTTTCGCAACTCAAAGATTGTTCGTAGAAATTATTCTAGCCGCAATTGTCGGCATAACCGTCTGTGTTTTGCCAGTTTTGTTTCTTAAGGAAAGACCACCAAATTATGAGGGCGTTGTTTTTCTTCCCATAGTTGGAGAATCTTCTGAAATGCCTGATTCGCTTCAGCATCTTTCGTTAGGAATTACTTTAGCAGTTGGTCTCGCATTGGGCATTTTTGGGCGAGGTCCGATATGGCTTATCGGCCCCGCTGTAGTATTCGCATTTCCGATTTGGTCGTTAATTGATGGACTAGCGGGCGGTGGTGGCCATGACTTGTGGCCATTTGAAATGCTTGCCTATGGTGTCTGGTCACTGATTTACATTATTCCTACTGGCATCGGGCGTTTGACAAAACGATGGTGGATAAAAAGGAACGGAAGTATAAAGATAACGCACAGGTGATTTATGAGAAAAAGACCTGATTTGAAATTTCATGGCTTTACACCGTTTTCATGTTGGTTTAGTTTGATTCGTATGAACCTGAAAACCGCCATTCGTCGGGATTGCAGCGGGCAGAGGACTGGGCAAGCTTTGAATCAAATTGGTGTCTATGGTTTGCGCGAAGATACTTTGGTGGCCAGTTGGAAACCATTGCCAATTTCCATCCATATCCTGCACCCCATAGAAAAAGAGGGTGTCAGTCCTCTTGCCGAAAAATTTAGGGTTATAGCTAACATCAAACGAGAGAGTGAATCCAATACATTGAACCGTGTTGACTGCCATGTCTTTATTGGTAGAGGGAGTATTAGTAGGGTTTGGGAATTGAACTTGGATATAACGGATGGAAAAAGCATACGACTCCAAGGATTTCATTTGGGGAACGACGCTGGCATTTTGCTCCGAAGTGCTCAATTGGTTTGTCGTTCCGGGTATCGGAATGGATGTCAATCGCGTGCGGTATGTAATATGCGAAATCGGCAAAGACCCCTGGTTCTGAATGATAAAAAGTGTTCCGAAAGGGGATTTCGCGTTGAGCGCAACACCCGGTGTAATTGTAATTTTAGGACGATATGAATCCCATAACGCTAAAAGAAAAAGAATTGTTGAACCTACGCCAAAAAGGGTTGCAACAACCTTCGCAAAGTAGCCCCAAAAACGCCGCCAGCGATGTGCCGTTGGGATTGAAGTTGGTTGTGTGGGTTGCGGCTCCTCCTTTAGCGGCTCTGCTCCTGTATCTCCTGCTTCGATTACTGGCGGCGGCATCGGATTGGCTTCACCAGTAAGGGCTTTGTCCGAATTGGGTTCTTTCACGTCTCAAATCTGCCTGTAATCCGCTGCAAAACAAGTGAAAATAAATGCGATTTCCAGTTGACAAACCAGTGCGTAAAGTTTAATGTAGTGGCATGAAGATTAACATCGAATCAAGCAACATGGCGAAGTCGGAAATCATCAAAGAAATCCCGCTGGCTTGCGCGGATGAATTGGCGGCGGTTGAATTTTTAGAGCGGAAAATATGGAGCGGAAAACCGTGTTGCCCGCATTGCCAGTCCACAAATGTTTCACAGATTAAGGACGCCGTGACGGGCGAGCGCAGCAAGCGGTTTCTGTGGCGTTGCCACGGTTGCAAAAAGCAGTTCACAATCCGTGTCGGCACGGTCATGGAAGAATCCCGAATCCCGTTGCGCCATTGGGTCTATGCCATGTGGCGATCGGCAACTTCAAAGAAGGGCGTGAGCGCATTGGAAATCAAACGGCAATGCCAAATCAGTTATCCGTCCGCCTTGTTTTTAATGCACCGCATCCGGCTCGCCATGACGGAAGACGGCAATGCGCCAAAGTTGGCTGGCATTGTCGAGTGCGATGAAACGTATGTTGGCGGCAAGCCGCGCTTCGGGACTGGCTACCACAAGCCCGGACGCGGCACGAGCAAGACGCCGGTGTTTGGAATGGTTGAACGTGGCGGAAACATCCGTCGGCGCGTTGTGGCGAACGTGAGCGGCAAGACGTTGAAGGGCGCAATCCGTGAGTGCGTTGACAAGAGCGCAACGATTATGACGGATGAATGGCCTGCCTATCGCGGCGTTGGAAAAGATTTCAGCGGTGGGCATCATTTTGTGAATCACGGAACAAAGCAATATGCGGACGGCGCAGTTTCAACGAACACGGCGGAAAGTTCGTTTGCGATTTTGAAGCGCGGAATCATGGGAATTTACCATGCAGTCAGCAAAGAACATTTGCACCGCTACGTTGGCGAGTTTGATTTCCGTTGGAATACCCGCAACCTGAATGACGGCGAGCGGACTGTGCTTGCCATGCAGGGCGCAATCGGCAAACGTCTCGTCATGCCAGCATGAAAAATAAACTTTTTTACGGCGACAATCTGGAAGTTTTGCGGAGCAAGATTAAGGACGAGTCCGTTGATCTTTGTTACATTGACCCGCCGTTTAATTCCAAGCGGACATACAATCAGATTTACAATAACATCGGCAGCGAGGATAGGGCGCAGGCGCAGGCGTTCACAGACACTTGGAAATGGGATGACCATGCCGTTGCTGGCTTTCCTCAAATTCTCGCTAACGATGGAAACCGTTTCACGTCGCAGACCATTGAACTTATCAAAGGACTGCACAAGGTTCTCAAAGAGGGTAGTATGTTGGCTTACATCGTTCACATGACACTTCGCATCGTGGAAATTCGGCGCGTCTTAAAACCTACTGGCAGCTTTTATTTGCACTGTGACCCGACAGCCAGCCATTATTTGAAATTGGTTATTGATGGCATCTTTGTTGCTGGGGGGGGGGATTTTCAAAACGAAATTATATGGCATTATCGCCGCTGGACAGGAGCCGCTAATCGTTTTCTAAAAATGCACGACGTTATTTTCTTCTACACAAAAGGCAAAGCGCATACGTTCAATGTGCAATGGACGGACTATACGGAAGCCTCGTTACATCGAAAAAAAAACTATCACACCCGTATTCTTGGTGACGATGTATTTGTAACCAGCGTTAATAAGAAGGGCGTGAAAGAAAATGACGTTTGGCCGATTCCAGTCATTAACTCACAGGCCAAAGAACGCCTTGGCTATCCCACGCAAAAGCCGGAAGCACTATTGGAAAAAATAATTCTGGCAAGCAGCAACGAGGGGGATTGCATTTTGGACGCTTACTGCGGATGCGGAACAACGATTGCAGTAGCAGAACGATTCAAACGAAAATGGATCGGGACTGATATAACTTATCAGTCCATTTCTTTGATTCTGCGAAGGCTGGAAGGGCAGTTTGGAAAAGACGCGCTGGAAAACATCATCCTTGACGGTGTTCCTTGCGACATGGAATCTGCTTACGCATTAGCCAACAAAAAAGACGACCGCGTGCGGAAAGAATTTGAGAAATGGGCTGTCCTTACTTACACCAACAATCGCGCAATCATCAATGAGAAAAAGGGCGCGGATGCTGGAATTGACGGCACGGCATATTTTCAGACCGGCGCGACAGACAATGCAAAAATGGTGTTGCAAGTAAAATCAGGCGGAGTTGGGCGCGGAGATATAGCCAAGTTGCGCGGCGACATGGCGCGTGAAGGCGCAGAAATGGCGACGCTTATCACGCTTGAACCCTCTACCGAGCCGATGCGAAAAGAAGCCAAAGGAGCTGGACTTTATGCACATCCTTTGATGCTGAAAAATTATGACCGGATTCAAATTGTAACGGTTCAAGAAATAATTGAGGAACATCGCCGATTGGAATTGCCGATGAGTCTTGAGGTTTTGAAAAAGGCGCAAGCTGCCGTCAGCGACAAACAAATAAGTCTGATTCCAGACGAATAATTATGAGCAAACCAAAAACACCAAAGCGGACGGCCAAAGGCCCAGAACCGGAACGGCTGAAAATAAGCGGCTATCGGAAATGGCAGGATGCCATTGCGCCGATACTTGGGAAGCGCAGAGTGCCGGGGGCTTGGGCAAAATGAAATATGGCGAACCGCTTAAAATCCATGCAAAACCATCTTGTGCGTTATCTTTACACTTCCGAAAAGGAAATTAGTTCACAGTTCTTAACCTGTAGCTAAACTGTTTTCTTCAACACCTTGCCCAGCCGCGCGATTCCTTTGCGGATGTTTTCCTCGTTCGCGCTGCCGTTGAAATTTTAGCTGCCCGGCGGAACCGGCACGGAAAGATTGCGGCAGATGGAACGCGCGAGAAACTTTTTGATTTCGTTGTGGCGGGGAACGGCTTCCTTGCGTCCAGTCTGCGGGTTGCTCCAGATGGAATGACTGCCGCCTTCGCGAACCGGCACGCAGCCATGCTCCTGAAGATGCCGAGCAGCGCCCGCCGCTTCATGCCAGCACCAGTTCGGTCGTCTCGGCCTGCGGATCAAGCCGGAAAACTTCCTCGCGTTCGGTGTCCAGCAGCAGCTTGATGGCTTCCTTGAGGCTGGCCAGACATTCCGCCTTGGTCTCGCCCTGGCCGTTCGCGCCGGGAACTTCCAGGCACGTCGCCCAAAATCCGCCTTCGTCCGATTCGCCCCGGTGAACAATGGCTGTGAATTGTTTCATGTGACTATCTATAATCCAATTTGCCGTGAAAGAAAAATGATTTTATTGCGTCGTCCTACCGGACAAATTTCTCCAACACCTTGCCCAGCCGCGCGATTCCTTTGCGGATATTTTCCTCGTTCGCGCTGCCGAAGCTGATGCGCAGTTCGTTGTCCGGTTTGGCGCGCGACGGGTCGTCGGCGTAGCAGAGTTCGCCAGGAACGTAGAGCACGTCGGCTTTCAGCGCGGTCTGAAATACGCGTGATTTCACGCCGGCAGAAATGTGTTCCGGCAATCGCACCCAGAAATAAAGTCCGCCGCCGGATCCCCAGATTTCCACGCTGGCAGGAAAATGTTTTGCGAGCGCGGGCTGGCCGGTTTTTGAAGAACGCAGAATGTCATTGAGCAGGTTGCGTGAAATTTCCACGGCAAAGCGGCATTGTCCGTGAATCCGGCGGCTAGCGAAATGAGTTTTGGCCGCGTGAGCGCGGTTTGCATGAGCCAGGAAATGGGCGGCAGCGCGGTGCGCCGGCCCAATCTGGACAGGCCGTTTGTTTTCATGTGAAAAAGGGTGTGACGTTAGCAGAGATTGCACATCGCCGGCAAGAGGTGTTCGTCAGAGACACTTGCAACTTTTGAAAGCGGGAAATCCTTCGTATTTATGGCAGTTCACAATGACTTATTTGGCCGGTGGTGTGGCGGG
>DATCDZ010000001.1:0-4005 GCA_036510395.1 Verrucomicrobiia bacterium | reverse complement strand
TGGCGACACCGGCGTGACGGTGCAAATCTAACATGGACTGGAATTTTATCATTTTCAGTTTGGTCAAAATCGCGCTGGCGATCGGCGTGCTGCACGCCATCGCGGCTTACGCGGTCTTGGTGGAGCGAAAAGTTTCAGCGTGGATTCAGGATCGCGTCGGGCCGAACCGCGCCGCACCGCCGTTCATGAAATACATTCCGGTTCTCGGGCCGATGCTGACGCGCATGGGAATTTTTCAACCGCTCGCGGACGGTTTGAAATTCATGCTCAAGGAAGATTTCACCCCGGCGGGCGTCCGCAAAATGTATTTCTGGCTCGCGCCGGCGCTCGCGGTCATTCCATCGCTGCTCGTCATCGCGGTGATTCCTTTCGGCTCGCAGATGGGCAATCAAAAAATGGTCATCGCGGATTTGAACGTGGGAATCCTTTACACGTTCGGAATCGTTTCGCTTGGTGTTTATGGAATCGTGCTGGCGGGTTACGCGGCGAATTCAAAATATCCGTTCCTCGGCGGCATCCGTTCGAGCGCGCAGATGATTTCGTATGAAATTTCGATGGGTATGAGCGTCATCCCGGTTTTTCTCATCGCGGGCAATCTGAATCTGAGCCAGATCATCAGTTGGCAGACGACGCACGGCTGGCTGGTGATTTACGCGCCGCTGTCGTTCATCATTTTTATCGTCGCGAGTTTTGCGGAGACGAACCGCACGCCGTTCGATCTGCCGGAAGCGGAGACCGAACTGGTCGGCGGCTATCACACGGAATATGGCTCGATGAAATTCGCGCTGTTTTTCCTCGCGGAATATTCCAACATGGTGGCGACGTCGGGCATGATGGTGACGCTGTTTTTCGGCGGCTGGACGTTGCCGTTCTGGGGACTCGACCAGCCCGCGCAATCGCTCGGAATCGGCATCGTGCAAATCCTGGTTTTTCTTTTTAAAGTCTGCGCGCTGATGGTGGTGTTCATCTGGGTGCGCTGGATGTGGCCGCGTTTTCGTTACGACCAATTGATGGACTTGGGCTGGCGGCGGTTCGTGCCGCTCGCGCTGGTGAACATTTTGATAACAGCGGTGATTTTGTGGATGAGAAGCTGATTGTAGCCGCGTTTGTGAAAACGCGGAACGAATTTAATTTGTCCGCCGATTGACATCGGCGGCTACAGTGAATTGAAAATTTGAAATGATTGTAAACCGGAAAGCATTGACGTTTTGGGAAAAACTTTATGTGCCCGCCATCATCGGCGGCCTGAAGGTCACGCTCCGTCACGCCTACAACACGCTAATCCTGAAAAAAGTCGTGACGATGGAATATCCCGAACAGAAATGGGCCGTGCCGGCGGATTATCGCGGCGCGCCATATCTCGTCAAGGATCAGGAAGGCAACACGAAATGCGTCTCGTGCCAGCTTTGCGAATTCGTCTGCCCGCCCAAGGCGATCAAAATCATTCCGCCCGGTCCGGCGGGACAATTGGCCGACCGCTCCAACGCGGAAAAAATGCCGGAGCAATTCGAGATCAACATGCTCCGCTGTATTTTCTGCGGCTTCTGCCAGGAAGTCTGTCCCGAGGAGGCGATCTTTTTGCAAAAGGATTATTCGCTCACCGGCCTGACGCGCGCCGAGATGATTTACGACAAGGAAAAACTCCTGTCGCTCGGCGGCACGGTCGGCGGCGTCCAGAAATGGAAAAATAAATTGGAAGAGGCGAAGGAACAGGAAACTTTTCCGGTGAAAGTCTGAAACGTGAAAAACAAAATTCAATTAACAACTGCGTTTGTGTCAATCCTGTTTGTGTGCAGGTTGGCACAAGCTGATGTGGTTGATACCGTTTTGACTTTTGACACCAACACGGTGACTTCTTTTAATTCGGTGGATTTCAATGGCGACGGAGCAAATGATATTTCCTTTTGGTTCACTGGTATTGGTTTTGGCGGAGGACCTTTTACTCCACCAACGGTTTCATATTTTTTAGATGTTCTGGGAGAAAGCGATAGCCAAGTGCTTGTGCAAGGTGATTCGGTTATTTCAGCTTCACCTTTAGCTCCGGGCACAACAATTTCACTAACACCTGTGTTGGGAAGTTATTGGGGGAATACAAGTTTTCTTCCTTCTGCGGTTGGCGGCCCAAATGTATGGGCGCAATCAAATGACGGTTCATATGTGGCAGGAATAGGCGCTCCCGGCTATGACGATTACATGGGCGTCAGATTTTTGGATGGTTCAGATTGGCATTATGGATGGATTCGTTTTGGCCCAATTTCCAATCCAGTTTTACCAGCTTCACCTTTTCCAAGCGTTTTGGAATACGCATATGAAACCAGTCCAGACACAGCGATTGTAACTCCAACACCAGAACCTAATACTTCACGATTGGTAATTTTGTTCGGAGTATTTGCCTTCGGCAAAAAATTATTGAGCAGCAGAACATTGACAATTTAATGCCCGAACTGCCTGACATTTTATTTTACGTCTTCGCGGCGCTCACGTTGCTGTGCGGCGTGCTCGTCATCGCGAACCCGTTCAGCCGCAACCCGGTCACGAGCGCGATGTTTCTCGTGCTCACCATCATCTCGATGGCCGGGCTGTTCGTGCTGCTGCACGCGTTTTTCCTCGCGGCGGTGCAAATCCTCGTCTATGCCGGCGCGGTCATCGTGCTGTTCCTGTTCGTCATCATGCTTTTGGATTTGAAAGAGGAACAGCGGCGCCGGATCAAAATGTTTGGAATTGTCGCCGGCCTTATTTCCGTCGGAACCATCGTAGTCATCTTTTTGAAAAGTTTGCACGCGACAAATCTCAACGCACACGCGTCGCCCGTCACCGAAGGCGACACCACGGCGCTCGGAAAATTATTGTTCACGCAATACGTTCTGCCGTTTGAAGTCGTCTCCGTGCTGCTGCTCGTGGCGATGATCGGCGTGATTTTGTTGAGCAAAAAGGATTTGAAATAATATGCACGTCGGACTCGAACATTATTTGACCGTCAGCTTCCTGCTGTTCGCGCTGGGATTGCTCGGCGTCATCATGCGGCGCAACCTGCTCGTCATTTACATGTCGCTGGAACTGATGCTCAACGCGGCGAACCTCGCGCTCGTCGCGTTCTCGCGCTTCAACGACAACCTGAACGGCCAGATTCTGGTGTTCTTCATCATCACCGTGGCGGCGGCGAAAGTGTCGGTCGGCCTCGCGCTCATCGTCGCGCTTTACCGCAAACGCCAGACGGCGCACGTCGAAGATTTGACGAGCATGAAACTCTGACGAAATGAAAGAACATCGAACATCGAACATCGAACATCGAACGCCGAATGATTCTAATTCGGCGGCCTTCGATGTTCAGCGTTCAATGTTCAGCGTTCGATGTTTCCGTTTCAATCAATGAAATTAGAATTGCTGCCCTGGATCATCCTGTTCCTGCCGTTGCTCGCAACGGCGGTGATAACGCTCTTCACATTGCGTTGCAAAACGACGAGCAGCCTCGTTTCCATCGGCGCGATCGTCATCGGCTTCATCCTGTCGCTCGTTTTCATCAATGCCAACGGCTGGCATCCGGCGCAGAGCGAATCGGTTGTCAACTGGCTGACCATCGGCGACCTGCACGTTGACTTAGGCCTCAAGCTCGACGCGTTGAGCCTGATGATGTTGCTCATCGTCACCGGCGTCGGCGGCGCGATCCACATTTATTCCTTCGGCTATATGCACGAAGACAAAGGCATGGCGCGCTTCTTCGCGTTCATGAGCCTGTTCACGTTCTCGATGCTCGGCATCGTGCTGGCGAACAATTTTCTGGAGATGTTCATCTTCTGGGAACTCGTCGGCGTGTCCAGCTACCTGCTCATCGGCTTCTGGTTCGAAAAACCCAGCGCGGGCGACGCCGCGAAAAAAGCATTCATCGTCAACCGCCTCGGCGACTTCGGATTTGCGCTGGGCATCTTTGCGATATGGATGCTGACCGGCACGGTGGATTTCAACGAGATCTTCGCCAAGGCCCACGACATGTCGACGATGCACTTC